>NZ_JBTRXV010000055.1:0-28030 GCF_054608695.1 Thiomonas sp. | reverse complement strand
GGGTGGTGGCACACCCTGAGGCCACGGCCTCAGGGTGCGCCGCAGAACCAGCCGGACTCAGCGGTCGATGCCGCCCAGGCAGAGGTATTTCATCTCGACGTACTCCTCGATGCCGTGGTGCGAACCCTCGCGGCCCAGGCCCGATTGCTTGACCCCGCCGAACGGCGCCACCTCGTTGGACATGAGCCCGGTGTTGACGCCCACCATGCCGTATTCCAGCGCCTCGCCGACGCGGAAAATGCGGCCGACATCGCGGCTGAAAAAATAGGCCGCCAGACCAAATTCAGTGGCGTTGGCCGCGGCGATGACTTCCTCCTCGGTCTTGAAACGGAACACCGGCGCTACCGGGCCGAAGGTTTCCTCGCGGGCGCACAGCATGCCCGCGCTGGCCTCGGCCAGCACGGTCGGGGCGTAGAAGCGCCCGCCCGAGCCGCTGTCCAGGGTCTTGCCTCCGGTCAACACCTTCGCCCCCTTGGCCACGGCGTCGTCCACATGGCGCTGCACCTTGGCCAGCGCCTGGGCGTCGATCAGCGGGCCGACCTGCACCCCGGTGTCGAAACCGCCGCCCACCTTCATGGCCGACACTTGCCGGGCGAGCTTGCCGACGAAGGCGTCGTAGATGCCATCCTGCACGTAGAGGCGGTTGGCGCACACGCAGGTCTGGCCGGCATTGCGGTATTTGCTCTGCATCGCGCCTTCCACCGCAGCGTCCACATCGGCATCGTCGAAGACGATGAAGGGCGCATTGCCGCCCAACTCCAGGCTCAGCTTCTTGATGGTGGGCGCCGATTGCGCCATGAGAATGCGCCCGACCTCGGTGGACCCGGTGAACGACAAATGCCGCACCACCGGACTGGCGCACAGCACACTGCCAATCTCGACCGAGCCCTCGGCATCGCTGGTCAGCATGTTCAGCACCCCCGGCGGCATGCCGGCGCGTAGCGCCAACTCGGCAGCCGCCAAGGCCGTCAGCGGCGTCTGCTCGGCCGGCTTGATGACCACTGGGCAACCCGCGGCCAGGGCAGGCGCCACCTTGCGGGTGATCATCGCCAGCGGGAAGTTCCACGGCGTGATGGCCGCGCACACGCCAACCGGCTGGCGAATGACCAGCAGGCGCTTGGTGGCGTCGGGGCTGGGGATGGTTTCGCCATACACCCGCTTGGCTTCCTCGGCGAACCACTCGACGAAACTGGCGCCGTACACGACTTCGCCCTTGGCCTCGGCCAGCGGCTTGCCCTGCTCGGCGGTCATGATGCGGGCCAGGTCGTCGGCATGCTGGATGAGCAGCTCGAACCAGCGGCGCATCACCGCAGCGCGCTGTTTCGCCGGTTGCGCGCGCCATGCGGGCCAGGCCCGGTCGGCGGCGGCAATCGCCGCTTCGGCTTCGGCCGCGCCCAGGCGCGGAACCCGGGCCAGCAGCCGGCCATTGGCCGGGTCGTGGACGGGCACGGTGTTGGCTGCGTCAACCCAGCGGCCGTCGATCAGGGCCTGGGTCTTCAACAGGCTGGGGTCTTGCAGCAGGGCAAGAGGCGAGGTGGCAGTATCCATGGTGCTTGTCGGGTGTGTGAACGGGACCAAACGTCAATTTAGTCCCGCGCGGGCCGCCTTGCACAGCACCACATGGCGCGAGATCGGTCAACCACTGCGCAACCCCGGCATGCCCGCCTGTCGCAGCGCCTGCCGAAGATGGGGCCGGCGCCTAAAATCGCGGTTTCGTCGGTGCGGGTTTGCGCGTGGCAGCCCCCGTATGCGCCGACTCCATTCAGGTGTTTCGATGAACGTTTCCGACATCCGCGAAAAATTTCTGGCTTATTTCGAGTCGCAGGGTTCCACCCGCGTACCGTCGTCGTCCCTGGTGCCGGGCAATGACCCGACGCTGCTGTTCACCAACTCCGGCATGGTGCAGTTCAAGGACGTGTTCCTCGGCCAGGACAAGCGCCCCTACACCCGCGCCACCACGGCGCAGCGCTGCGTGCGCGCCGGCGGCAAGCACAACGACCTGGAAAACGTCGGCTACACCGCGCGCCACCACACGTTTTTCGAGATGCTGGGCAACTTCAGCTTTGGCGACTATTTCAAGCGCGACGCCATCCGCTACGCCTGGGAGTTGCTGACCACCGCGTACAAACTGCCCGCCGACAAGCTGTGGGTCACGGTCTACGCCGAGGACGACGAAGCGCATGACATCTGGGCGAAGGAGATTGGCGTGCCCATCGAGCGCATCGTGCGCATCGGCGACAACAAAGGCGCGCGCTACGCCTCCGACAATTTCTGGCAGATGGCCGACACCGGCCCCTGCGGGCCCTGCAGCGAAATCTTCTACGACCACGGCCCGGACGTCTGGGGCGGCCCGCCCGGCTCGCCCGAGGGCGATGGCGACCGCTACATCGAGGTCTGGAACCTGGTGTTCATGCAGTACGAGCGCAGCGTGGCCGAGGAAACGAGCTTCGCCAGCGAGGTCGAGGCCCAGGCCGCCAAGGCCGATGCCGAGCGCGCCGGCACCATCGCCCTCGTCGCGCGTCAGGGCGACGCCTGGAAGCTGACCACCTATGCCCAAAAACCGTTGCCGCGTCCCTGCGTGGACACCGGCATGGGGCTGGAGCGCATTGCCGCGGTGCTGCAGCATGTGCACAGCAATTACGAGATCGACCTGTTCCAGAAACTCATCCAGGCCGCCGGACGCGAAACGGGTTGCGCCGATCTCGGCCATGTGTCGCTGAAGGTGATCGCCGACCATATCCGCGCCTGCGCCTTTCTCATCGTCGACGGCGTGATTCCCGGCAACGAAGGCCGCGGTTATGTCCTGCGCCGCATCACCCGCCGCGCGCTGCGCCATGGCTACAAGCTGGGCCAGCACAAACCGTTTTTCCACAAACTCGTTCCCGATCTGGTGGCCGAGATGGGCGCGGCCTATCCCGAATTGGCGCAGGCTTCCAGCCGCATTCAGGACACCCTCGAAGCCGAGGAGAAGCGTTTTGGCGAGACGCTGGAAAACGGCATGCGCATCCTGGAAGCCGAACTCGACGCCATGCGCGCGCGCGGCGCATCCACGCTCTCGGGCGACGTGGCTTTCGCGCTCTACGACACCTACGGCTTCCCGCTCGACCTGACCGCCGACGTCTGCCGCGAACGCGATGTGGCGGTGGACGAAGTCGGTTTCGACGTTGCGATGGACCGGCAACGCGAGCAGGCGCGTGCTGCCGGCAAGTTCAAGATGACCGGCAATCTCGACTACAGCGGCGCCGCCACCCAATTCCAGGGCTACGAGCATCTGCAACTCGACGCCTGCAGGATTCTGGCGCTGTACGTGGGCGGCGCTTCGGTGCCGCGCATGGATGAAGGCGAGGAGGGTGTGGTGGTGCTCGACCGCACGCCGTTCTATGCCGAGTCCGGCGGCCAGGTGGGCGACGCCGGCGTGCTGTTCGAGGGTGATGCCTGCGGCCTGCGCTTTCTCGTGGCCGACACCCAAAAAATCCAGGCCGATGTCTTCGGCCACCATGGCCGGCTCGAAGTGGGCAGCCTGCGTGTGGGCGAAACCGTGGCCGCGCGGGTGGACGCCGAGCGCCGCCACGCCACCATGCGCAACCACAGCGCCACCCACCTGCTGCACAAGGCGCTGCGCCTGGTGCTGGGTGAGCATGTGCAGCAAAAAGGCTCGCTGGTCGATGCCGAAAAGACCCGCTTCGACTTCGCCCACGACGCGCCGATTTCCGCCGAGGACGTTCAGCGCATCGAGCGTTGGGTGAACGAGCAGATCCTGCACAACGCCGCCACCCAGGCGCGGGTGCTGCCGATCGAAGACGCCAAGAAAACCGGCGCGATGATGCTGTTCGGTGAAAAGTACGGCGACGTCGTGCGCGTGCTCGACATCGGCGACAGCCGCGAGCTTTGCGGCGGCACCCACGTGGCGCGCACCGGCGACATCGGCAGCCTGCGCATCATCAGCCAGGGTGCAGTGGCGGCCGGCGTGCGCCGCGTGGAGGCCGCCACCGGCATGAACGCCTTGCAACTGGGCCAGCGCCAGAGCAGCGAACTGGCGGCGCTGGCGGCCCTGCTGAAAACCCCGGAACACGAACTCGATGCCCGCGCCACGCAGTTGCTGGAGCAGTTGCGCGCACTGGAAAAAGACCTGGCTGCGCTCAAGGCCCAGCACGCCGCCTCGCGCGGCGTGGAACTGGCCGCGCAGGCGCAGGACATTGGCGGCGTCAAGTTCCTGGCCGCACGCCTGGATGGTGCCGATGCCACGGCGCTGCGCAGTGTGGTGGATCAGCTCAAGGCCAAGCTCAAGTCCGCCGTGGTGCTGCTGGCCAGCACCGAGGGCGACAAGGTGCAACTGGCTGCCGGCGTCACTCCGGACCTGACGGCGCGCATCAAGGCGGGCGAACTGGTGAGCATCGCCGCGCAGCAAGTGGGCGGCAAGGGCGGCGGCCGGCCGGACTTCGCCATGGCCGGCGGCAGCCGGCCGCAGGCGGTGGACGCCGCGCTCGCCGCCGGGCACGCATTCGTCGCGCAGCGCCTGGTGGCGCAATCGGCCTGAGCGTGATCAACCCCATCCCGCAATCCCGCCACATCCTTCTGGGTGTGAGCGGTGGCGTGGCAGCCTACAAGGCTTGCGAACTGGTGCGCGGCCTGACCAAGGCCGGGCACCAGGTGCAAGTGGTGATGACCACGGCGGCCACGCATTTTGTCGGGCCGGCCACGTTCCAGGCGCTCTCGGGCCGCCCGGTGGCCACCGACCAGTGGCAGCCTTTGGCGGCCAACGGCATGGACCATATCGACCTGGTGCGCGCCGCCGATGCCCTGGTGGTGGCTCCGGCCAGCGCCGACTGCCTCGGCAAGGCCGCGAACGGTTTGGGCGACGACCTGCTCTCCACCCTGGTGCTGGCGCGTGGCGCCGTGCCCACGGTGTTCGCCCCGGCGATGAACCGCGAGATGTGGGCCAACGCGGCGGTGCAGCGCAATGTGCAGCGCCTGTGTGAAGACGGTGTGCGCATGGCCGGCCCGGCCAGCGGCGAGCAGGCCTGCGGCGAGGTGGGCGAGGGTCGCATGATCGAGCCCGAACACATCATGCTCGAACTGGAAGCCCTGTTCCAGCCCAAGGCATTGGCCGGGCGGCGGGTGCTCATCACCGCCGGCCCCACCTTCGAGCCTTGGGACGCCGTGCGTGGCCTCACCAATCGTTCCAGCGGCAAGATGGGCTGGGCTTTGGCGCGAGCCGCCTGGGAGCAGGGCGCTGAAGTCACCTTGGTGGCCGGCCCCACGGCTTTGCCGCCGCCCTATGGCGTGCGCCTGCTGCCGGTGGAAACGGCCTTGCAGATGCGTGCCGCAGTGCTGGCCGCGCTGCCGGGGGTGGATGCGCTCATCGCCGCCGCCGCCGTGGCCGATTGGCGGCCATCGCAGGCGCATGCCGGCAAGCTGAAAAAGCAGCCCGATCAGCAGCCGCCGGTGCTGCAACTCGACACCAATCCCGACATCCTGGCCGAGATTGCCGCCCGGCCGGATGCGCCCTATTGCGTGGGCTTCGCCGCCGAGGCCGACGACCTGCTGGCGAACGCCCAGGCCAAGCGCCAGCGCAAGGGCGTGCCGCTGCTGGTGGGCAATCTCGGCCCGCAAACCTTTGGCCGCGACGACAACGCCTGCGTGCTGGTCGACGCCCATGGCGCCACCGAGCTGCCGCGCGCCAGCAAGCTGGAACTGGGCCGCCGCATCGTCAGTGAAATCGCGCTCCGTCTTCCCAGTTGTTCCAAGCCCCATCCATGACCCTGCCGATCGAAGTCCGCCTGCTCGACCCTCGCCTGCGCGAACAACTTCCCGCTTACGCCACCCCCGGGGCCGCCGGCATGGACTTGCGCGCCTGCATCGACGCGCCATTGGTGCTCGCGCCCGGCCAGGCCGAGTTGATCGCAACCGGTCTGTCCATCCATGTCGCCGACCCGGGGTATGCCGCGATCATCCTGCCGCGCTCCGGCCTGGGTCACAAGCACGGCATCGTGCTGGGCAATCTGGTGGGGCTCATCGATGCCGATTACCAGGGCCCGCTCATGGTGAGCTGCTGGAACCGCGGCACGCAGCCCTACACCGTGCAGCCCTTCGAGCGCATCGCACAACTGGTCATCGTGCCGGTGGTGCAGGCGCAGTGGCGGGTGGTCGACGCCTTCACGCCGAGCGCGCGTGGCGAAGGCGGTTTCGGCTCCACCGGCAAGGGCTGAGCCCGGCTCGTCGCCACGCATGGCCCGCAAGTACGCCCGTGCCATCGCTGCGCGTTTCGACGCGATGCGCGAGCACGCGCTGCTGCGGCCGTTTGCCAAGTATCTGGCGCATCCCGCACTGTGGAGCCTGCATCGGCGCAGCGTGGCGCTCGCCGTGGCCGCAGGCATGATCGGCGGGCTGATTCCGGGACCCCTGCAAATGCTCACCGCAGGCATCCTCGCCGTGCTGTTGCGCTGCAACTTTCCCATCGCCCTGGTCACCACGCTGTACTCCAACCCCTTGACCATCGTGCCGCTGTACCTGGCGGCCTACAAGCTGGGCAGCTGGGCCACCGGCATGAACGGCCGCAATGCGCTGGCGCCCTTGCCGCAATTCGATTGGACCCGGGTGGTCGATTCCACACGCGCCTTGATGCATTGGGCCATCGGCCTGGGCGAACCTCTGCTCGTGGGGTTGCCGCTGCTGGCGGTGTTGCTCGCGCTGGTCGGGTATACCGTGGTGCGGGTGGGATGGAACTGCTCCATACGCCTGCAATGGAGCCGCCGCCGCGCGGCGCGTCTCGGCCGCTGAGTCCGGCGGCGCTAGTTCACGTTGCGGGGCATGCCGGCGAAGAACATGCCGCTGTCGACATCGTCGAGGTGGGCGCTTTGCGCCTCGCGCTCGTCCGGGTCGGGCTCGCGCACTTCCAGAATGGTGTAGTGCACGCGCAAGGCCATGCCGGCCAGCGGGTGGTTGCCATCGAGCACCACCTTGTCGTCGGCAATGTCGGTCACGGTATACAAGGCGCCTGGCGCGCCCGGTGCGCAGCCAGCGGGCAGATGCTCGAACTGCATGCCGGGCTCAAGCACGTCCGGAAACAGCTTGCGCTCTTCGAGGCGCAGGAGATCGGGCTCATAGTCGCCGAAAGCATCATGCGGTTCGATCTGCAATTGACCACTGTCGCCAACCTGCTTGCCCATCAGATCTTGCGAGATGGCGGGCAGCAGATCGGCACCGCCGACGTAAAAGTCCGTGCCGTCTTCATGCTCGGCAATGGGTTCGTTCTGCGCGTCGGTCAGATGCCAGGACAGGGACACGACGGTATCGGGGGCGGCTTGCATGGTGGAAACGTGCTGAATGCGGCTGTCAGAGGGGGATGGCGCGAAGGGCGCACGGGCGCGGCCACAACGGGTTGATGCTGCAAGCTTAGCGTCTGCCCGCATGAAAGCTAAACTCGAACGATGCAGTCCAGTGCGGGTGTCGAACCCGGCCGCGTCAGCATCCCCGCACCTCCCCAGCGCAGTCCCGGTATGAACCTCCTCACCCAACACGCTGCGTGGCCCCTGGCCGGCATTAGTCTCGAACGGTTTCTGCAACGCCATTGGCAACGCAAGCCTTTGCTCCTGCGCCAGGCCGTCCCGGGTTTCAAGCCCTTGTTGAGCCGGGCCGAGTTGTTCGATCTCGCGAGCGACGACGCTGTCGAATCGCGTCTGATCCGGCGCCAGGCTGCCGGCAAATGGGATCTCAAGCACGGTCCTTTCACCCGCCGCAGCCTGCCCGCCTTGCGCCAGCCCGACTGGACCCTGCTGGTGCAGGGAGTCGATGCGCTGGACGACGCGGTTGCCGAGTTGCTCGCCAGGTTTCGCTTCATCCCCGATGCGCGCCTGGACGATGTGATGATTTCCTGGGCCAGCGACGGTGGCGGCGTGGGTCCGCATGTCGATGCCTATGACGTGTTTCTGCTGCAGGCCGAAGGGCAGCGCCGCTGGCGCATCGGCCCGGTGCGCACGCCGCGTTTCGGGCCGGACCAACCTTTGAAGCTGCTGGTGGACTTCGTTCCCGACACCGACCACCTGCTCGACCCAGGGGACATGCTCTACCTGCCTCCAGGCTGGGGCCATGATGGCGTTGCCATCGGGCCCTGCATGACCTACTCCATCGGCTTTCGCGCACCACCCGCCGATGAGTTGCTGCGGCAACTGCTGTGGAAGCTGGCGGAGGACCTGAAGCCCGGGCCACGCTACAGTGACCGGGGCCAGATCGACACGCTTGCAGCAAGGGCCCCCGCGCGTTTGCCAGGCGCCATGGTCGAATTTTTGCAAGCAGCATTTGTCCGGCTCAAACCCGGCAAGCGTGAGTTTGAAGCCGCGCTCGGCGAATTGCTCACCGAGCCCAAGCAGCTAGTCTGGTTCGATCCCAGCAGGCAGTCCGCCGCGCAACTGGCTCGCGCTTGCGCCCGCGGCGGGCTGCGGCTGGATCGACGCAGCCGCATGCTCTATGCCTCGGCCAGCGTGTTGATCAATGGCGAGCGGCTTGCATCGCCCCTGGCCCGCTCCAGCTTGTTGCGCCGACTGGCGGATCGACGTCAGCTCAGCTCGCAGGACTGGAAAGGCGCGACCGCACCCGAGCAGGCTGTGCTCCTGCAATGGTGCGAACAGGGATGGGCGCATCCATCCACGGCGGCGGAGCACTGATGACTTCGGCAGCACAAAGCACGAACTCGGCTGCGACGGCCATCTCAGGCCTCAGCGCCTGGCAGCAGGCCATCGCCGAGTTATTGAGCGCACCAGGACAGACCTTCAGCATGTACAGCACTGACTATGCCGACTGGCCGTTGAACCAACTCGAACTCGTCAACGCCCTCGACGCCTGGGGTCTGCAGCGCAAGCATCCCAGCATCCGCATGTTGGCACGTCGCTTCGACATCGTGCAGCGCGACCAGGCGCGGTTTACCCAGTGGCGCGTGCGGTTCTCGCATTTGATCGACTGTCGTGAATTGCCCGAAGATCTCGCCGCACCTGCCGAGTGTTTGCTCATGCCTGAACGAGGACTCGTGGCGATCCCCAGTGATGGCCATCGGCGCGCATCCCAGTGTTCCGGCGGGCGGCTTCATGCGGCGTTTGAACGGTTTGACCAAGCCTGGGCCCTGTCTGATCCAGGTTTTCCGGCACATGTCCTTGGGTTGTGAATTTTTCGCAACAAGATTGGTTTTCTCAAATACAGCTACCGGGGGAAACCCGAGCACGCGCTATACTTTCAATTGAACTTGACATGGCCCTTGTGGCATGAGGGTTCATGCGTTTTACCATTCCCGGAATCCACCGATTTCAATCGCCCGTTTGATCTGTCTGACGCTTTGAGGAAACAAATGAAAAAGTCCCTTCTGTTGGCTTCCATGATCGCTGCCCTGGCCCTGGCTGCTTGCGGTAAGAAAGAAGAAGCTGCTCCTGCTGCTTCTGCTCCCGCTTCGGCTGCAGCTCCTGCTGCCGCTTCGGCTCCCGCTGCTTCCGCTCCTGCTTCGGCCGCCGCTCCTGCTGCTTCGGCGCCTGCTGCATCCGCTCCCGCCAGCGCTGCCAGCAAGTAAGCAACCTCGACGCGATTCTTTCGCTTCGAACCAAAGCCAGCGCAAGCTGGCTTTTTTATTGGGGGTTGTTGCTCTTTGGTCGGGCGCCGTAAAGCCAACAGGCTTTTTTCGCGCTGTGTGTCGGGCAACAAGCTCGGCAACAAAAAAGCCCGCGTCGATGACAGCGGGCTTTTTTGTTGCCGAGCTTGTGGGCTCGGTGTGCAAGCTCAAGACTTATTTGATCTTGCCTTCCTTGTAAGAAACATGCTTGCGTGCCACCGGATCGAACTTCATGATTTCCATCTTTTCCGGTTGGATGCGCTTGTTCTTGGTGGTGGTGTAGAAGTGGCCGGTTCCAGCAGTGGATTCCAGCTTGATTTTTTCACGTCCGCCCTTGGCCATGGTGATTTGCTCCTGTCCTGTTCAGTGCTCAGACTTCGCCGCGCGCGCGAAGATCGACCAGCACGGTGTCGATGCCGACTTTGTCGATGAGGCGCAACCCTGCATTCGAGATGCGCAGGCGCACGAAGCGGTTTTCGCTTTCGACCCAGATTCTGCGGTATTGCAGGTTGGGCAGGAAACGACGCTTGGTTTTGTTATTGGCGTGGGAAACGTTGTTACCCACCATCGGCGCTTTGCCGGTTACTTGACAGACCCGTGCCATGGAGCACTCCACCTATATGGATGAAAACAAACCGTAAATTGTACAACGTTTCGGCTCCATTTCAAAGCCGGACCCGGCAGGGCGTCAAAGAGGCGAGGGCTTCAGTTCTCTCTGGCAGGGAACCGCGCGGGTTTGCAGCCAGTTTTGTCCCGGTGCTGGAAGCTGGATGGCGGTGAGACTGCCGCCCCAGAGGCAGCCGCTGTCCAGACATAGTGCATTGTTGGCCCAGTGCAGCCCAAGCGTGGACCAGTGGCCAAAGGCGATAGGTGTGTTTTCCGTATGTCGTCCGGGCGCCAGGAACCATGGCACCAGGCCTGGCGGTGCACGGTCGGCTTCCTGTTTGAAGTGAAAGTCGATGCTTCCTGCGGCATGGGCCGAGGTGTCGATGAAGCGCAGCCGGGTCAGGGCGTTGATGGTGATGCGCCAGCGCTCCGGGCCCTGCAGCATGTCGCTCCAGCGGTCGGGCTGATTGCCGAAGACCTCGCGCAGAAAGCCGGCCAGATCCGGGCCTCGCAGTTGCTCCTGCACCTCGCTGGCGAGTTGAAGGGTCTGCTCGCAAGTCCACTGCGGCAGCACGCCGGCATGCACCAGCAGCCAGCCATGCTCGAACAAGGCCAGTGGCCAGTGGCGCACACGGTCGAGTAGATCGTCTCGGTCAGGCGCATCGAGGATGGGCTGCAAGGTGTCCGTCCGGTGGGCCTTGCGCACACCATGGGCTACGGCCAAAAGATGCAGATCATGATTGCCCAGCAGGCACTGTGCGGCATCGCCCAACGCCATGAGCCGGCGCAGCACGGCGAGCGAGCCGGCTCCGCGGTTGACGGCGTCGCCCAACACGATGAGGCGGTCATGCGCCGGGTCGAAGGCAATGAGGTCGAGCAGGCGAGCGAAGGCTTGGTCGCAGCCTTGCAAGTCTCCAATCAGATAGATGGCCATGGCTTCCTAGAATAGCTGCAACTGTCAGAGTACGACGGCTGCTGGCTTCCCGATGGCTGAGTGATTTCGGTGAAGCCGTACTTGTGAAGTCCTCTCCATTGCTTGCCCCCGAAACGACCCGCCATGGCGCAACTCGACCCCACCTTGTTCAAGGCCTACGACATTCGCGGCATCGTCGGCCGCAGCCTGACCGAGGCGGCGTGTGAGCACATTGGCCGCGCCTACGCCACGCTGGCGCGCGAACTGGGCCAGGGCGCGGTGTACGTCAGCCGCGACGGCCGCAACTCCGGGCCTGCGCTGGGCGCCGCACTGGCCACCGGCCTGCGCGCGGGTGGGCTGGATGTGATCGACATCGGCATGAACGCCACGCCGATGCTGTACTACGCCTGCGCCACCAGCGATGTGCCCAACGGCATCCAGATCACCGGCAGCCACAATCCACCCGAGTACAACGGCCTGAAGATGGTGCTGGGCGGCGACGCCCTGCATGGCGAGGACATCGCCCGTCTGCGCGAGTTGACGCAGTCCGAGCAGTACGCCACGGGTGCGGGTGGCTTGCGTCATGCCAGCGTGGTCGAGCCCTACCTGCAGAGCATCGTGCAGGACGTCAAGCTGGCGCGCCCGCTGAAGGTGGCGGTGGATTGCGGCAACGGCGTGTCCGGCGCCTTTGCGCCCGACTTGTTGCGTCGGCTGGGTTGCGAGGTCACCGAGTTGTTCTGCGAGGTGGACGGCACCTTCCCCAACCATCACCCCGACCCGGCGGATCCGCACAACCTGGAAGATCTGCAGCGCGTGCTGCGCGACACCGACGCCGAAATCGGCCTGGCTTTCGACGGCGATGGCGACCGGCTCGGCGTGGTCACGAAGCGCGGCCATGTCATCTGGCCCGATCGCCAGCTCATGCTCTATGTGGCCGACGTGCTCACGCGCCACCCTGGCGCCCCCATCATTTTCGACGTCAAGTGCACCGCCAACCTCGGCCCCTGGGTGCGCAAGCATGGCGGCGAACCGATGATGTGGCGCACCGGGCATTCGCTCATCAAGGCGCGTATGAAAGAGGTGCAGGCGCCGCTGGCCGGCGAGATGAGCGGGCATATTTTTTTCAAGGATCGCTGGTTCGGCTTCGACGATGCGCAATATGGCGCCGCCCGTTTGCTGGAGTTGCTGGCGCGCGTGGCCGATCCCGAAGCCCACTTGCTGGCCTTGCCCGATTCCGTCTCCACCCCCGAACTCAAACTCGATACCGCCGAGGGCGCCAACTTCGTGCTTTGCGAACGCCTGCTGCGCGAAGCCAAATTCCCCGGCGCAGTCCAACTGCACACCATGGACGGCGTGCGTGCCGAGTATGCCGATGGCTTCGGCCTGGCCCGCCCCTCCAACACCACGCCTTGTGTGGTGCTGCGCTTCGAAGGCCAGACCACCGCGGCCCTGGCACGTATCCAGGGCGAATTCCGCGCCGCATTGCACGCGTTGGACCCCGCGCTGAAATTGCCGTTTTGACAAGCCGATTTGACAAACCCGATGCGCGTTCTGTTGGTCAAGACCAGCTCCATGGGGGACATCGTGCATGCCCTTCCGGTGGTGAGCGACATCAAGGCGGCTTTCCCCGATGCGCAGGTCGACTGGTTGGTCGAGGAGGCCTACGTCCCCTTGGTGCAGGCGCATCCGGCGGTTGACAGAATCATTCCACTCGCCCTGAGACGCTGGCGCAAAAATCTCGGGTCTACAGAAACACGCGAGGAGTGGCGCGCCATGGTGCACAGCCTGCGGAGCTTTCGTTTTGACGCAGTCATCGACCTGCAGGGCTTGGTGAAAAGTGCGCTCCTCGCCCGACTGGCACGCGGTCCGCACATCGGTCTGTCCTGGGCATCTTCGCGTGAGCCCTTGGCCCCCTTGTTTTACGACCGACGCATGAAGACGCCGCTGCGCCGCACCGAAGCCGCCGTGCCGCGCTACCGTCAACTTGCAGCCTGGGCCTTGGGCTACGCACCGTCCGGTCCGCCGCGCTATGGCCTGCAGGTGCAGGCCGAGCGTCCTGCCTGGCTGCCGGGTGTGCGGCCCTTTGCGGTTCTGCTGTCGGCCACGGCCAAGCCGCGCAAGCTTTGGGCCGAGGACCGGTGGGTTGCGCTGGCTCGGTGGTTGCATCAGCATGGCATCGCAAGTGTGTTTGCATGGGGCAACGCCATCGAGCGGGAGCGCGCCGAGCGCCTGGCCGCGCAGGTGAACGCCACGCTGACGAAGCCCGGCGCGGAAAGCGGCGGCCCGCCGCAAGCCATCGAAGATGGGGCGATGGCGGCGCCCGAGGCCTTCGGGCTCGATGTCTGGATGCAGGTTCTCGCTGCATCCGCCTTGGTTGTCGGTGTCGACACCGGCTTGCTGTATCTGGGCGCCGCTGTCGGCACTCCCGCAGTGGCCGTCTACACCGGCTCATCCCCGCACAGTGTCGAATTCGAATCGGCTGGGCCATGGCGCAGCCTGGGTGACGATGACCAGCCGCCGCTGTTGAACGATGTCATGCAAGCGGTAACGAGTCTGCTCGGCTTGCCGCTTGCGGCGGTGCTTTCCGCGTCCGACCAACCGGTCGCGCCCGCAGCATGGGCTTGAAGCGCGGCATGCAGGCGGCGCGTGCTGATGGCGTCGGCCTGAGTTGATGATGCCTGGGCGAATGGCGCAATTTGCGCTCCGTCTCTACACCCTGGCTTGGCGCTTCATCGTGCCGCTCGCGGTGCTGCGGCTCATCTGGCGTTCACGCCGCGAGCCCCTCTACCGTGGGCATCTGGCCGAGCGCCTGGGCTGGTATGGCCGCAAGCCAGATGCGAAGCGCGATGGCCTCCCGGTGCTGTGGCTGCACGCCGTCTCGCTCGGAGAAACGCGAGCCGCGCAACCCCTGTTGGACGCTTTGCGCGCGCAACATCCCCGGTTGCGACTGCTGCTGACGCACATGACCGCAACCGGCCGGGAAGCAGGCGTCGCGCTGCTGCGCGAAGGCGATGCCCAGGTCTGGCTGCCTTATGACCTGCCGGGACCCATGCGACGTTTTCTGCTCCACTTTCGTCCGGACCTGGGGGTGCTGATGGAGACCGAGGTCTGGCCCAATCTGGCGCAGGTCTGCGCCGGGCTCAACACGCCGCTGTTGCTGGCCAATGCTCGTCTATCCGCCCGCAGCGCGGCGCGCTGGGCCGCCTGGGCCAGCCTGGCGCGCTCGGCCTTCGGATCGTTGACGGCAGCGGCCGCTCAAACCCGGAGCGATGCGGATCGTCTGCGCAAACTCGGCATCGCCGATGTCAGCGTGCTCGGCAATATCAAGTTCGACCGTGTCCCCAACCCCCGGCTGCGCGAACTTGGTCTGCAGTGGAAAATGCTGGTCAACCGCCCCATCCTGCTGCTGGCTTCCACCCGCGAACACCAAGGCCTGGCCGAGGAGGAATTGCTGCTCGACGCCATGCCGGCAGGCCTTCTACAGCGCGCCCTGCTCGTGGTGGTGCCGCGCCACCCGCAGCGCATGGATGCGGTGCACGCGCTGCTGCTGGCGCGTGGCTTGCGTGTCGTGCGTCGCAGCGAGGCCTTGCCGCGGGCCGACACCCAGGTCTGGCTTGGCGACAGCCTGGGTGAGATGCCGGCGTATTACGCCATGGCGGATGCAGCCTTTGTCGGTGGCAGCTTGCTGCCGCTGGGTGGCCAGAACCTGATCGAGGCCTGCGCCGAAGGCTGCCCGGTGGTGATGGGTCCGCACACCTTCAACTTCACTCAGGCAGTGGAGCAGGGCGTTGCTGCCGGGGCGGTGGCGCAGGCGCGTGATGCATCTGCGGCGTGGTCAGGCTTGACGGCGTGGCTGGCAGACGCACGCGGTCTCGGGGCGGCCCGTGAAGCTGCGCTGCAGTTCAGCGCGGCGCACCGTGGAGCCGCCGAAGCCCAGGCAGCCTGGATCGGGCGGTATCTGCCGGCGCGGCGCGCTTGATGGGCTGCCTGATGAGCTGTCAGTAAGTCGGTACCGAAGGGTCGATTTCCCGCGACCAGGCGGTGATGCCGCCTTGCAGGTTGTAGACCCTGTCGAAGCCATTTTGCACCAGGAAGTTGGCCACTTGTGTGCTGCGACCGCCGGAGCGGCACACCACCAGGATGCTCTTGGTTTTGTCCACGTCTTGCTGGCGCAGCGGGATGGTGGCCATGGGAATGTGGGTGTGCTGGAACTTGGGGTGTTTGATCGAGGCGCGCTCCAGTTCCCAGGGTTCGCGCACGTCGATGACCTGCCAGTTCGCCAGTTGCTCGGGTTGTTCGTCGAGTAGCGTGGACAGCTCGCTCACGGTCATTTGTTGAATCATGGGTGGGTCCTCAAAAGCGAAAATGTGGGGCATCGGGAAAGCCGTGCAATCTTGGAGCCATGGTGTCGAACAGGTCGACCACCTTGGACTCCACGGCGCTGGTGCGCGTGAGCAGCTGGGCGCGCATCATCGGCGCCTGACCGACGATGGCGCACAGGCGGCCGCCCGGCTTGAGCCGCTGGACGAGCGCATCGGGAATCTGCGCGACTGAACCGGACAACATGATGGCGTCGAACTCGCCCGGGGGCAGCTCCTTCGAGGCGTCCATGCAGCGTACGGTGGCATTCATCACACCAGCCTGACGCAGCTTGTGCTGCGCGGTCTCGGCCAGATCGGGGTGAATCTCCAGGCTGAGCACATGGGCGGAGCGATGGCCGAGCAGGGCGGCGAAGTAGCCACTGCCGGTGCCCACCTCCAGCACCCATTCGTGCTTGCGCACGTTCAATTCCTGCAGCAGCCGACCTTCGAGCTTGGGCGACAACATGCTTTCGCCGCCGGGCAAGGGAATGTCCATGTCGGTGAACGCCAAACTGCGATAAGCCGCGGGCACGAAGTCTTCGCGCTTGACGGCGCCCAGCAGATCCAGAACGTCTTGATCCAGCACGTCCCAGGGGCGAATCTGCTGCTCGATCATGTTGAAACGGGCACGTTCGAAGTCCATGGTTTTCAAGTTGCAGGCCAAAAAAAGACATTTTAGAGTGCGCAAGCAGACGGTGTTTGCAAGATGCGGCCTGGCATTGCGTTGACTTCATTTCCGCGCGAATGCAAGAGAGATTGCGGAGCTATGCAAGCGATCGAAAAAATCAAATATATTTTTATTATCGATTGCATGAAACTATGAAAACGAAATCACCCCAGCACGGTTTGGACATAGTCCCAGAGCCCCATCATGCCGAGTTCCGCTGCCATCAGCCTCGATCAACGCACCCGCCTTGCCGCGCTGCAGTCGCTGCAATCGCCACGCCGGCGAGGCCGGCCGTTGCTGCCCTTTATCGGTCCGGCGGTCCTGGCGTCGGTGGCGTATATCGATCCCGGCAATTTCGCCACCAATCTGCAAGCCGGCGCTACCCTGGGCTACAGCTTGCTGTGGGTGGTGTTGTGGGCCAATGGGATGGCCATGCTGGTGCAGACGCTTTCGGCCAAGCTGGGCATTGCCACCGGGCGCAACCTGCCGGAATTGATTCGAGCCCACTGGCCTCGGCCGCTGGTGCGGCTTTACTGGGTGCAGGCCGAGATCGTCGCCATGTTCACCGATCTGGCCGAGTTTCTTGGCGCAGCGCTGGGTTTTCATCTGCTCGCCGGGTTTTCCATGCCGGTTTCGGTCCTGCTCACCTTTGTCGTGGTCATGGCCA
Source organism: Thiomonas sp. (assembly GCF_054608695.1). NCBI lineage: Bacteria > Pseudomonadati > Pseudomonadota > Betaproteobacteria > Burkholderiales > Thiomonas > Thiomonas sp. The sequence goes on along the minus strand of NZ_JBTRXV010000055.1, from coordinate 11,224 downwards.
TTCTGGGCCTGGAGCGGCGCGGCTTCAGGCCACTGGAGATCGCCGTCGGCAGCCTGGTTGCGGTCATTGCCCTGGCCTATGGGGTGGAGCTGTTGCTGTCCCGCATCGACTGGCTGGCTGCAGCCCGTGGGGTGGTGGTGCCGAACTGGGGTGAGGGCAAGGCCGGCTTGTATCTCGCTGCCGGCATTCTGGGTGCCACCGTCATGCCCCATGTCATCTACCTGCATTCCAGCCTGACCCAGCGCCGCCTGGTGGTGGCCGATCAACTCAAGCCGCGCCTGATGGCCGCCACACGCCGCGAGGTGATGCTGGCCATGGGCCTTGCGGGCTTGCTCAACATGGCCATGCTGGCGGTTGCCGCCGCGGCCTTTGCCGGGCGCGGCGCCGAAATGGCCGACCTGTCGCTGGCCTGGCAGGCGCTCACGCCGCTGCTGGGCCCGGCAGCGGCGGCCTTGTTCGCCGTGGCACTGCTGGCCAGCGGGGTATCGTCCAGCGTTGTGGGCACGTTGTCGGGCCAGGTGGTGATGCAGGGCTTCGTCGGCTTTTCCATTCCGCTGTGGCTGCGCCGGGTACTCACCACCGTGCCGGCGGTGGTGGTGATCGCCCTGGGGGTGGACCCGACCCGGGCGCTGGTGTTCTCCCAGGTGGTGTTGTCTTTCGGCATTCCTTTCGCACTGGTGCCGCTGCTGGTGTTCACCGGCCGGCGCGAGTTGATGGGGGCGCTGGTGAATTCGCAACGGGTGCAGGCACTGGGCTGGGCGATTGCCGCGGTCATCATCGTGCTCAACGCCTGGCTGCTGGTCACGATGGTGTGAACGCTGATGCTGCCGCGGGGTGACGCAGCGGGCAGGCGTCGAGGGGTAACGGGAGGTAAAACAACTCGCCGTCCAATCAAGAACAATTATCATTTACGGAGACAACGACACCACCCGAATAGCCCATGAGTTCTCCCCTCGTCGCCAGCACGCCTCGTCCAGGCCTGCCCGCGACACGCTGGAAAATCTTTCTTGCCGTGCTCGGTCCTGGCCTGGTTGTGATGCTGGCTGATACCGATGTCGGCAGCGTGCTCACCGCAGCGCAAAGCGGCGCGCAGTGGGGCTATCAATTGCTCAGCCTGCAACTCATCCTGATCCCTATCCTCTATGTGGTGCAGGAACTCACCGTGCGTCTGGGCATTTTCACCGGCAAGGGGCATGGCGAACTCATCCGCGAAACGTTCGGCCCGGTGTGGGCCTGGGTTTCGGTCACGGGGCTGGCCGTGGCCACCGTTGGAGCCCTGCTCACCGAGTTTTCCGGCGTGGCAGGTGTGGGGGAGTTATTCGGCGTGCCGCGTGCCTGGAGCCTCACGCTGGCTGCCGGCTTCCTGCTGGTCATCGTGTGGACGGGCAGTTACCGACGGGTGGAGCGGGTGGCCATTGCGCTCGGTTTGTTCGAGATGGTGTTCATCTGGGTGGCCATGCAGGCGCCGATCAAGTCGCATGAGTTGCTCGCGGGTCTGGCGCATGTGCCAGTGCACGACTCGGGCTTCTGGTATTTGGTCGCCGCCAATATCGGCGCGGTCATCATGCCGTGGATGGTGTTCTATCAGCAGTCCGCCGTGTCGGACAAAGGTCTCAAACCCGAGCAGTACACCGCCGCACGCTGGGACACGGCTTTCGGTGCCGTGCTCACCCAGGTGGTGATGGCCGCTGTGCTGCTGGTGGCCGCAGCCACGCTGTGGGCCGGGCACCTCAGCCCCCCGCTCAACACCGTGGGGCAGGTGGCGCAGGCGCTCACGCCTTTCCTGGGCCAGACGCTGGGCCACACGCTGTTCGGCCTGGGCATCCTGGGTGCCGCCATGGTGGCGGCCATCGTCGTGGCCCTGGCGGCGGCCTGGGGCTTTGGTGAAGTCACAGGCTACAAGCATTCGCTCGAATACCACCCCCTGGAGGCACCCTGGTTCTATATCGTGTTCACGCTGGGCGTGGTGGGTGGGGCCTTGATCGTGGCGCTGGTGCCCGATCTGGTCGCGTTGTCGATTGGCGTGGAAGTGATGAACGCACTGATGCTGCCCCTGGTGCTGGGATTCCTGGTGGCCTTGGCGGTCAAGGCGCTGCCGCCCGAACACCGCCTGCGCGGCTGGTATCTCTGGGTGGTGCTGGCCGTGGTGGTGCTGACCTCCGGGCTCGGGGTCTATGGTGGCTTGAGCGGCGTGTTCTGATCCCCTGCAGGTTGCAGAGCTGCCCAGTCCGCTGAATGCGGTCCTGGGTGCGGCCTGCGCCGCCCGTGATAATGCGGTCTTTTGCTCACAAGCCGCATGGACACCCACACCGCATTCGTCGCCATCATTCTCGGCTTGGTCGAGGGCATCACCGAATTCCTGCCCATCTCCTCGACAGGCCACCTCATCCTTGCCGCCAGCCTGCTGGGCTGGGTGAGCGACAAGGCCAAGGTGTTCGAGATTGCCATTCAGAGCGGTGCCATCCTCGCGGTGATGTGGCATTACCGTGTGCGCCTCATCGGTGTGGTGGAAGGCCTGACCTCGCGCCAACTGGCCCGGCGCACTGCCGCCTGGCGCTTCAGCCGCAACCTGCTCATCGCCTTTCTGCCCGCGGCCCTGCTGGGTCTGGTGTTCGCTTCCGCCATCAAGCGCCATCTGTTCGCGCCCGTGCCCGTGGCGCTGGCCTTCATCATTGGCGGCTTGGTGATTCTCTGGGCCGAGCAGCGGCAGGCGGCCAGGGCGGATGCCATTCGTGTGCGCACGGTGGAGGCCATGACTGCGCTCGATGCCTTGAAAGTGGGCGCAGCGCAAGCCTTCGCCCTCATTCCGGGCACCAGCCGCTCAGGCGCCACCATCATCGGTGGCATGCTGTTCGGCTTGAGCCGCATCGCGGCCACCGAGTTTTCCTTCTTTCTCGCCATTCCCACCCTGCTGGCCGCCACCGGTTATGACCTGCTCAAGCACCGCGCGTTGCTGAGCGCTGCCGATGTTCCCGCGTTCGGGCTGGGCATGGCCGTGTCCTTCGTGTCTGCGCTGGTGGTGGTGCGCTGGTTGCTGCGCTATGTGGGCGGGCACAGCTTCGTGCCCTTTGCCTGGTACCGCCTGGCGTTCGGCGCCTCGGTGCTGGTGACCGCCAAGATGGGCTGGGTCAACTGGGCGGGTTGAGACCATCTCGCCCGTTTAGCCCTTGGTGGTTTCAGCCAGAGATGGCGCGCTTCTCAAACACCAGATCCCACACGCCATGCCCCAGACGCAGGCCGCGTTGCTCGAACTTGCTGAGAGGCCGCCAGGCGGGGCGTGGGGCGTAGCCGGCGGCGGTGTTCACCAGACTCTCACTGGCTGACAGCACCTCCAGCATGTGCTCGGCATAAGGTCCCCAGTCCGTGGCGCAATGCAGATAGCCGCCAGGTGCCAGACGGCTGGCCGCGAGTTCGACAAAACCAGGCTGAATCAATCGCCGCTTGTGGTGGCGTTTCTTGTGCCAGGGATCGGGAAAGTACACATGCACGCCGGCCAGGGCATTGGGCACGACCATGTCGCGCAGTACCTCCACGGCGTCGTGCTGGACGATGCGCTGATTCACCAGCCCCAGTTTCTCGATGCGCAGCAGCAGCGCGCCCACCCCCGGCGTGTGCACTTCCACGCCGATGAAATCGCGCTCGGGCTGAGCCTGGGCGATTTGCGCCGTGGCCTCGCCCATGCCGAAGCCCACTTCCAGGATGCGCGGCGCCGTCCGGCCGAACACCGCGTCCCAATTTGCTGCGAGTGATGCGTAGGGCAGCACGAAATGCGGGCCCAGCTCCGCCAGCGCGCGCGCCTGCCCCGTGGTGGTGCGCCCGGTGCGCAACACGAAGCTGCGTATGCCGCGTGCGCGCAGCGCATTGGCCGGAGTGGAACCGGCTGCGGCCTGAACAGGCTCGGGAGATGGTGCGGCAGGCATGGCGCTGAAACTCAGGCTGGCAGGCGTAAAAAAACCGGCCGGGCCGGAGAGTTTTGCTGCAATGTGGGTGGAGCGGGCGATGGGAATCGAACCCACGCTATCTGCTTGGGAAGCAGAAGTTCTACCATTGAACTACGCCCGCTTGAGCGACTGAAACAAGGAAAATCAATAACTTAGCTTGCTTGCGATTTCCTGTACTTGCCCGAAATTATACCGTTTCCCCGCCAAGGTTTCCCTCTTGATTCCCACTGTGCTCCCACTGGAAGAGGGCACTGTCTGGGCTCAAAGCCACCTGTGACATTCAAGGTGGCTTTTTTGGGGCCTGGGCTGGCTGCCCTGGCTCTTGGATGCCCCAGAAAATCGAATGTTGCATGAAAAGGGCTGTTTTTCGGAGAAAAATCGGCGAAAAACGAGCTTAAAGTTGTTTCCATGGTTCAGAAGAAAGGATGGAAGCCATGGAAGCCAAAGATTGTTTTGATGAAGCGCCATTTAATGCTCGCAAAGTTGCCCGCGACGTTCACTCGGCCTTGGCACCTCTTGGCGTGGTGCTGGCTGACCTGGATTTGATGGTGAGCGATGCCCAGCGCCTGGCTGGTGCCTGCCAAAGCCACGGCTGGAAGGACATTGAGGCTCGCGACCTGCTGCATGAGTTCGCCGCAGACGCGCTCACGCGCTCCTGGGCCTGGAGCGCCTGGCTGGGGTTCCGGTTCATGCTGCTTAGCCATGGCCGGGATACTAAGGCTGTACATCGTATTCGCGGGTGCAAACGTCTGGATGCACCGGCCCGCGGGGATGAGGGCCTGGCGCTGCGTGAGGTCATTGCAGACCTCCGCAGTGCTAGAGAGCGCTGGCAGGATGCTGAGCTTGGGGCTGGCGTAGAAGCGATCCTGGACTGGCTCCAGACCGGCGATCCTGAGCGGATTGCTGAGCTGCGCGGGGTCACCAAACGGCAGGCGCGCAACGATGTTTCTAAGCTGCTTGCCAAGCTGGCCAGTGGGCAAAGTTTGTTTGAAGACGGCGTCGACGGCCTCGACTTCGAAGCCTGGATGCGGCGTCCAAGCCGAGGCGGGGGGCGCAAGAGCAAGGCAGCCAAGGCTGCTGAGGCTGCGCAGGCCGCTGCCACCAGCGCGTTGTTTTGAGGGGGGTGGACATGAGCGCAGTTTTGAAGAGTGTCCCCCAGGCCGCGCCGCGCGAAGTGCGCGGCCCCCTGACCGATGTTTACAACGCAGGCCGGCTCGCGCAGCGCCACGCAGGGCGCCTGGCCTACTGTCCCCAAAGGGGACAATGGCTGGAATTCGATGGCAACCACTGGGCTGGGGATGAGATGAGGCACGTTATGCAGCACGCCATACAGGTGACCCGTGACCTGCTCGCCGAATCGCAAATCTTGATTTCGAGGGCGATGATGGCGGGCACAGATGGCGAGCGCGATAAAAAAACTGCAATCGCCCAGGGGATGCTGGAATGGGCTCGCAAGAGCCAGGCAAAACCAAGGCTTGATGCCATGCTCGGCCTGGCGAAAACCGATCCTCAGCTCACTGTGCACCAGTCAAAACTCGATGAAGACGACATGCTGCTGGGCGTGCAAAACGGCGTGATTGATCTGGAAACGGGCGCGTTCCGTGATGGGCAGGCTGGCGACTTCATCACTAGGCAAGCCGGATGCGAATGGCGAGGGGACGAAACAGAAACCTCCTGCCCCCGCTGGGAACAGTTTTTGGCTGAGATTCAGCCCGACCCGGACGTGCGCTGGTGGCTGCAAAAGTTCATTGGCTATTGCCTGACTGGCAGCACCAAGGAGCAAATTTTTCCGATCTTCCAGGGCAAGGGGAAAAATGGCAAGTCCGTTCTCATGACCATCATGACCAAGCTGCTTGGAAGCTATGCGGAGACCGTGCAGTTCGACACCTTCATAGAAAATGACAAGTCGGCCATCCGGAACGATTTGGCGGCGTTGGACAAAGTTCGGCTGGTCTTTGCCAACGAGGGGAAAGAGAGCGCGCGGCTTGATGAGGGCATCATCAAACAGATGACCGGGGGCGATCAAATCCGGGCACGCTTCCTCCACCGGGAGTTTTTCACGTACGCCCCTCGATACAAGATTGTGCTCGTCACAAACCACAGGCCGGTCATCACAGGGACCGACGAGGGCATTTGGCGTCGCCCTGTGCTTGTCCCGTTCCCCACTTTCTTTCCTCCGGAAAAGCGAGATAAAGACCTGGACAAGAAGCTGTTGGCCGAACTGCCTGGCATCATGGCCTGGGCCATGGTTGGCCTACTCGCCTGGAAGGAACAGGGGCTGGAACTGCCTCGCGCCTTGGCCTTGGCAAATGCTGAGTACCGCCAGGAAAGTGATGTTGTTGGCCTTTGGATCGAGGACCGTTGCCAGCTTGATGATCTGCCCACAGAAAGATCAGAGGTCGTTACTCCAATTGCTGATCTGTATCGGGATTACGAGATGTGGATAAGGGATGCCGGGCATCGGCCCTTGTCCTCGAAAAGTCTGGTTGAAAAGCTAACTGAGCGAGGTCATGAACGATGCCGGGATCGCAGGGGCAACCGCGCAGTGCGGGGCATCAGGCTCAGCACCGCCTGTGACCTGTAGCTCATTCATCCATCAAGCCCGCTGACCAGCGGGTTGTTTTCGGGCATTTGGCAAAGTTGAAGTGGCTGCAGCGGCTTTTTAGGAAGACGCTTACAGGCTTACAGCCCCAAAATATCCTGGCGGAATCGCGCATAGTCGAGCGCGCGACCAGGGGTCTGAATCTTCTTGGCATATCGGTTCCGCGCACGTCGATCCTCGGAAACAAATACATCGGCATCAGTGTCAGCCACGTCGACGATAACCGCATCAGAAATCTGTTGAGATGCGCCTCGATGGGCTGTGAACATCGTGCCATCACCAAGCCGCGCGAAGCCAAGTCGCGAGTGGCCCAGCACGAAAACACCGTCCGAGATTAACTCCGCTGGAAACCAATGCGGTACACCTTCAAAGGGGCTCGCCTTCAGTTGCTGAAGAAGGGTATCCGGCATGAGAACCTGAAGTTCCCCTGCACCGCAAAGTGATTGAACGCGAGACTTCGCCATTTCGTCTTGGGCAAGCTTGTCCCAGATGTTGGAGTCGAGCACGATTTTGATCATATTGGCACTTTTGACCGTTTGACTGATTGACAGGGTTTTGGGCAAATTCCCCAGAATTCGGCTTCATGGAGCCAATTACCCTATTTCTCAGTCAATGAGTCAAACAGTCAAAAGAAAGAGGCCAACCCGTTGGCCAGGAAGCGGGGCAAAAGCCCCGCTTTCGTCATCCGCCTCCAGCACCGCGGGATCCGAAAAATTCCGCGACGGAACACTTCATAGTCTCATAACCTATTGATTTCATTGAAAACAGGCCCACGAAAGGTCACGGTTTTGCGCAAAGGTCACAATTTTTCGGGGCGAGCTTGAGGGGCCAGAACCGGCCCCTCTGGCCAACAGCGCGGGGCGCACCACTCAACCAGTTCATGCGACGGCCAGCGTCAAATGCCCAATCTGTGCACGAGTGCTCTTGACCTTGATTTCGATGTCGTAGCCCAGCCTGTTCAAGCAGTCCATCAGCTTGCGCTCGGACAGGTTCGAGAAGTCGCCTTTGAGCATTGCTGACACCTTCGGCTGAGTAAGCCCCATCCGCTGCCCGGCCTCTAGTTGCGTCAGTCCAAGGCTGCGCATGGCTTTTCTGATCTCGATCACCAAACCAGTTTTGATCTTGAGCTTTTCAGCGTCAGGCAGTCCAAGGTCGGCGTACACGTTGCCGGAACCCCGCTGCACTTCGATTCCATCAATGAGTCGATTTTTCATTTTGCAACTCCTTTACAAGTGTCTCAGCTACTTTTAGCCGAGCTTGAATGATGTCCATGTCCGCTTTTGGCGTGGCGATGCCTCGCTTACTCTTTTTCTGGAAGTAGTGCAGGACGAACACCGCTTCCTTGAACTTCACTGTGTAGACCGCGCGATACGTTCCCCCGGCGTCATCCTCGACGACCTCAAGCACGCCAGCGCCGCCGAATCCTTTGAGCACCTTCGCTGAATCATCCTGATCGCCCGCCTGCGCCAAAGACAGCGCGTAACCGAATCGTTGGCGTACTGCAATAGGCAACCCCATCAAGTCTTTGTAGCTGCTCGCAATCCATTCGAGTGGTTTTTCTTCTTTGTGGGCCATGCCTAAATATACATGAAAAGGGATGACAACAGCATCGTTCCTTCGAGTTTCCGCGCACGCCTATAGCTCCACACCCTGCGCACGGCGGGGCAGATGGAGATCGAGATGGGCATCACTGGAGTCACCACGCGTACAAAGCGCAGCCGCATCCATTGGGCGAGCAGGGCGGCCGTGATCGGCAGCGTAATCGGCGCCATCAGCCTACCGTTCTGGGCGGGCTGGGCCGCCCGAATCTGGCGCTTCGAATGGCTCTATTGGCACCAGCCAGCGCCACTCGCACCACAGCACCTGGCGTTGCAAGGGGTGCTCGTCAGGTGGGCGTGCAGCACGCCCATCAGTCCGTTGGCGTGGTTCCTGACCCTGTGCACCGTTGCGGCAATTTCCTCATGTGTCTATGCATGGGAAGAGTGGTCAACCAGGCCACTCGACAACTCACAAGCAAACATCAAACCGGAGCAAAAATCATGATCATCGACATTCTCAAAGTCCATGCCGAGCGCGCGACAGCCTGGCTGGCCTTGAAAGCTCTGAAGTGGATGGTGGGGCCATCATTGTTCGGCTGGGCCATCGCCAGCCTGGCGGCGGTTGCGGGCGCTCCCAATCTGGGCGGCGCACTTGGAGTTTTCGCAGCCACGGGCCTGATTGGCTACATGGCCCGCCGCGCCTGGCAGAAGCGCCAGCCGAAGGTGCAAGCAGATGATCTGCCCAACGTACACGCACACGTGCAGATGGGCCAGTTCATGCAGAAGCCGGGCTTCAAAGCAGAACCATGGCTCAATGCCGCAGCTCAACACGGCCAAGTGTTTATTGGCCTGAGCTGGCGTGCAGGCAAAGGCAAAAAAGAGCCTGCAAAGGTTCGTGATCTGCCTATCGTCATTACCCCAGACCAAGCGCGCAAAAACCATGTGGCGATCATTGGGGCAAGCGGGACAGGCAAAACGGTGATTACAACTTCGCTGCTTGTTCAGGCTATGACAGCCGGTGATGCCGCTGTCATTATCGACCCCAAAAATGATGAATTCGCACCCGGGATTTTGTTCCGTGAGGCACAGAAACTAGGCCGTCCTGCCGCTTTCATTGATCTACGCAAGGATATTCCGCAGATTAACGTGTTCCAAGGTTGCAGCAAATCAGAGGCTGAAGTTCTGATTAACACAGCGCTGCAGCTTGAGAATTCAGGCGACGCGGCTGTAGATTTTTACCGGGGTGAAGACCGCGATGCCTGCGCAACGCTGTTGGATAATCTCACGCCAGAGCAATTTAATCTGCGCGAAATGGTGGCCGTGGGCGCCGATATTGACGAGGTAACCAGCCGCCAGAATTTCTGGCGTGCGTTGAAGGATATGGCGCGCCTGGTTGCATTCGATACCGCAGCAGGCCCTAATCTCGCGCATATTATCGAAGTTGGCGGCCTGGTTTACATCGTGGGCAGCGTTGATGATCTGCGCGTCGTAGCAGCGCAAAAGATGCTTTTGACGCGCATTGTGCAAATCATCAAGAACCGCGACAGGAACGGGGCAAAGCACGTTCACTTGTTTCTGGACGAGTTCAAGTACAGCCTGGGTCAAACGAGTTTGCGTGCACTTGGCACAATTCGCGATCAGCGGGCAACGGTTTATCTCGCATTCCAGAGCTACGGTGATTTGCACGACAGCGGTTCATTGCCCGCCAAAGCCGTTTTGGGTGCAGCCAAAGGCAATACCAGCATCAAACTGGTATTCCGTCTGGAGGATGACGAAACAGCAAAGGAACTTTCGTCGCTTTCTGGTAAATATGCCGTCGATATGGAAACCACCGGCAAAACCACGAACGCCGATGGTTTAGAACAGGGGCAATATTTTCGCCAGCTTCGGGAAAATGTTACCCCGGATATGCTTTCCACCGCCATGCCGAAGCCAGCAAATGCGCAGGATGCGCCCGTGTTTTGGATGTTCGGTAATGGCGCGCCCGTGCTTTTGGCCGCTGGCTATATGACGCCGGGTAAAACCCCGGACATTATGCCAGCGCCTGCTGTGGTGCGCGAAAGCAAAGCCGACCCGACTAAAGCGCAAACAGAAATCTAAAGGAGAAAATTATGAGCGCATTACCACCGCAAATGTCTTTTGCCGAGCGCATGCAGCGCGTGGAGCAAAAGCAAAACATCATTTTGCGCTTTCTGCGCGATGAGATTTATACGACGCAGAAAATCGCACAAATGCTCTTGGGATTATCGGAGATTCAAACCAAACGTACTTTGGTTGCCATGGAGAAGGCCGAGTTAATCACACACAAGCAGGTGCAAACGCAAAGCGGATGGAGCCCGGCCTTGTGGGGCATCACGCCGCATGGGCAGGGCATGGCGTGCGCTGATAATGAGCTTCCAAATGATCGGTACTTTCAGCCAGCGCGCGTTGGACTGTCCATCTTGCAACACACAATCGGTGTGCAGCGCCTGCGTGTTCAGGCTGAAAAGGCGGACTGGACAGGCTGGGTCAATGGGGACAAGTCAGCGGACTTCGATGCGGAATCGCGTCCTGATGCCATCGTCACCGACCCGCGAGGGGCCGTGTGGTGTATCGAATACGAGCGCACGATGAAGGTGCGCAGCAAGTACGAGGGCATTCTGTTTACCAGGCTGAAGGCAATCAAAGCTGGCAGGTTCAGTCGCGTGATCTGGGTGTCGGACACGCCCCAGGCGACCCGGTTGGTCCGCCAGGCCGTGCTCAGTCTCCGTGAGTTCGAGATCAAACGTGCCGGGGTGAAGCAGAAGATCGAGATCGATCCAGCCAGGCATCATCCCTTGCTCAGCTTCACAGACATGAGCAACTTCCCGCCCCGCTGACCGGGGCAGGATGCGTGCGCAGGGTGCGAGGCGGCATGCGAAGCACGGGGGGCCGCATCCCCCCGTCCGCTTCTCGCACGGCACCGCGCCGCGCACCAAAGGCAGCGCCTGCGGCGGTCCAAGGCATGAGGCCACCCCCCTGCCGCTGCGCGGCTGCCCTAGGGGGCACCGGGGGGTTTTCGCCCTAGGGGGCGAACCTCACTACAAGAAAAAGCGGCGGCATCGACCCTTTTCCGGACGCCCGCTTTGCGGCCATCCTACAAAGGGGCGAGCAGGGGTTTTTAC
>NZ_JBTRXV010000054.1:0-28073 GCF_054608695.1 Thiomonas sp. | reverse complement strand
CGCTGATCAGATGCGCCACATCAACTCTCTCGGGCAGTGACTTGCGGGTTCTCGCCATCGGTTCCGTCCGTCGTCGTCGCGACAGAACCGAATTATGCCTGAAAACTATCTATCTGAACAGTATTGCGGCTAAGGCACAAGGCCCAGCCAGTGCCGCCCATGGCGGCAGGGATACGGCGCGATGAACCCGCGCCGCCAGGCCGCTGCATCAGCCTGCTGTGCGGGCCGAATTGCCGGGTTCCGCTGCCCATGGGGGCGACTGCCATGCATGGAGGGCGCGACTTTCTGCGCCTCTCGGGGGCGCTGCGCTTTGCAAGCGTCACGCCAGCCCGCAAGCGGGCGCCTTCGGCGGCCTACGGCCTGTCATGCCGCTTGCAACCCCTCATCGCCTGCGGCGACCGGCTTGAAAGCTCGGCCAATGAGCCCTCCATACCTGGCAGAAACCACCCCCCGCACAAGGAGCACCGCCATGAACCAAGCGATCCTCAACACCCCCGCCCAGCAAGCCGATTCCACGGCCACTCACGACCGAGCCTCCACCCCAGCAGGTGGCAAGGCCAAACCAACCCAAAACCTGCCGTCCTTCGTCATCAATCAGGCCTTGGAATTCATGCAAAAGCAGGCCGCAGCCAAGGGGGTGAGCGTGAGCAAAACCGAGATTCTTTTCACCATCACCCAAGACCCAAAAGGCAACACAGCCAAGCGCTTTGGTGAGCTTTGCGACCTCGGTTTTAAGACCGTTTTGAACTGATTTCAACCACCAACCAGGAGCACCACCATGACCATCACCTTGACCGCCACCGACCCCAAAGCCGCAGCCGAACTGTCTGATTTCTTCGGCAAGCCGATCTCCACCTACACCCGCGAGCAAGCCATTGCCGACGGTGTGCTGATCGACGTGTCCACCACCGCCCGCGAGGCCGGGATTGTCTGGCCCGTGGCGATGACCAGCGCCGCATGGGCCGACACCGTGGAATGGACGCAGGCCACCGAAGACCGCAAGGGATACACCGGGCAATCAGAAAGCGGCAGGCTTTGGGATGTCGTGTGGATGCTCAGCCTGGCCGTCCGTGGCGCGCTGCATCGCGGCCTGGACGCCAGCCAGCAGCCGCTGTTCTACAGCCTGCTGCGCACGCCCACAGCGGGCCGTGGCGTCATGCCCCGCAAGGTGACGCTCAAGTTCATCGTCGGGCCGAACGATGAGGGCCGGCCCTGCATCACGGTGATGCTGCCGAACGAGGACTGACACCCAATTTCCCGCCGCCCGGCCACCGCGCCGGGCATCACCACCACCAGGAGCACACACCATGACCTACAAAACCATCACCCCCGAGCAATTTTTGGCCGATGCCCGCGCATGGGACATCAAGCGCCGCGCGATGCGGCGCGCTGCGTTTTTCGAGGCGATCTTCAACATCTTCATGGCCGTCTTCAGCATCGCGTTCATCGCCCTGACGTGCGTCACCATCGCCGGGCCTGGCGTGCTGGCTGCGGCCGCATTTTTCGGCGTGACGCTGCACTAATCGTGCCGCGTTTCGCTTGCCGCTGAATCACCATGCCGGCGCGTGCCGGCACACCTCAACCCAAGCAAGGAACCAGATCATGCAGATCAAAACCATCCTCACCCTCTCCAGCCTGGCAGCCGCCTTGGCCCTTGGCGGCTGCGCCGGCGTGCCCCCGGGCATGGGCGGGCAGTACCAGTCCAGCGCCTACAACTACTCGACGAGCCAAGCCCAGCAAGTCCAGCAGGTGCAGCTCGGAACCGTGCTTGCCGTCCAGCAAGTCATCATCCATGCCGGCCAGGCGGAAACCGGCGCCGGCTCGACGCTCGGCGCCGTCGCGGGCGGGTTTGTTGGGAGTCGGGTCGGTAACGGCAATGGCTCGACTGTTGGAGCCGTCGTAGGCGCTCTTGCAGGCGCTGCTGGCGGCAACATGGTGGCTGGTAACGCTTACCAACAGCCCGGGTTGCAGATCACGGTGCGGCTGGATAACGGCCAGACGATTGCTGTCACGCAAGCCGCCGATGTGCCCGTTCAAGCCGGGCAACGTGTCGAGCTCCTGGGTAGCCCCTACGGGTGGAACTCAACCGCCCGTGTCGTGCCCATCAGTTGACCCATCGCGCTTCGCATCCGCCTGAATACCCATGCCGGCGCATGCCGGAACACAGCAACGCAACACAGCAACGCAACACAGCAACGCAACCGAAAGGAGCCTCACCATGCAGACCCAAACCACCAAACCCATCCTCACCCTTGCCCTGGCGGCCTCGGTGCTGGCCCTGGCCGCCGCCTTCGGCGGCTACTGGGCGGGCCGCACCCAGGGGCAGGAACAGGCGTCGGACCAGGCGTACAAGCTCTCCACCCAAGCCGATCCTTTTTGGCAATTTGGTGGTGGCCGCCCAGCCCCAATTGATGGCACTCAAACTCTGAAACTCAGGATCGCACACGGGGACGTTCGGGCGGCGCTCACCCTCTCGGATCGCTACCTTATTCAGGCCGCAAAGGTATCAAAAGCGGGCAGCCATGATGACCATGAGGCCAAACTTTTGCTTGAGGCTTTTCAAGCCCAGGAAGAGGCCTACTCAATCCTGTATCAGGGCGTCCTCCGCCTCTCCTTCCAACATCCCAAGCCCTGGCCGACCTTCTAACCATCCGCCCCAATCAATCCGGCCCGCCGCGTGCGGGCTTTTTCATGCCCGCGTCGCCCGAGTCTATTTCCTAGGCCCTAGGGCCTAGGATTTCCAAGGGGAAACCCTTTGAAAATGGAATGTCCTTGGCTTTTTAGAGGCAAACTCTCAATCCTAGGGCCTAGTTCCTAGGATTCTATTTGTAACCAGCCAGCCGAAGGCTGGGCAGGGCCGCAGGCCCGGTGGCTGGGGTTCAGGGGCCGCATGGCGGCCCCTGCCGGCTCGGTTTTCCTGGCTTTCCAGGCGCCTTAACTTTCAATCTGCCGACTTGCTGCAAAAAAATCGCTGGAATGATAACAGCAGTCTGGGGGCTCTCGAAACTCAGCCTATTAGGTTTGAAAATCGAGAATGGATTCCAAGAAAAAAGCGCCATCGGGGCTCGTTCTCAATTGCTTTGATTCTCGGAAACGGTCGTTTGCGGAGCGTAAAGGTAAGGGGCGCGCGGCTTTTTGCGCGTCCCGCTTGACCGCAATGTTAGGCATACGGCTCAAAGTCAGAGATTTGCGCCGGATACAGAGCAAACCAGTTTTGTTTATAAACAGCCTCTCGGTCAGTTGGTAGATTTTGGACGGTCGTGAGACCTGTACCTGGTAGCCCTGTCGTTTGGTTTACTACCAAGCAGGTTAGCGGAGGCAAACCCTTGGCCTGACAGTAACACATGATGCAGTTCAGAATTTGAGCGAGAACGCCAGCGCCTTCAAATTCAAGATGTTCAGCAACCTGCCCATATGTAAGTGTTTGCCGATTGTGGGCAACGCCAACAAGAATTTGCCAAACCTGCATAGCTCTTTCGCTACGTGTCATAGGACCTCCTGTGATAAATGCCTAACGAATGAAAGGGACTTCCCCGTCCCGAACTGGGCGCCTTGCGGCAACCGGCAACTGAGTGCCACGATGGGAAGCGCTGTTTCTCATCAACGCATCCGGAAGGGGAAGACCATGGTGATTCTGACCGTTGGCATTGATCTTGCCAAGAATGTTTTTGCGGTGCACGGGGTCAATGAGGCTGGCAAAGCCGAACTGCTGCGTCCGGCCGTGCCGCGCGACAAGCTGCATGAGCTGATCGCGGCGCTGCCGCCTTGCGTGATTGGCATGGAAGCCTGCTCGGGCGCGCACCACTGGGCCCGGCTGTTTCAGACGTCGGGCCACACCGTGCGTCTGATCGCGCCGAAGTTCGTCACGCCCTACCGCATGAGCGGCAAGCGGGGCAAGAACGATGCGGCCGATGCTGCGGCGATCTGCGAAGCTGTGCGGCGCCCGCACATGCGCTTTGTGCCGATCAAGACCCTGGAACAGCAGTCTCGGCTGATGGTGCACCGGGCCCGGCAAGGCTTTGTCGAGCAGCGCACGGCCACACTCAACCGCATTCGCGGCTGCTTGAGCGAGTTCGGCATCGTGCTGCCGCTCAAGGCCGCCACCGTGCGCCGACGTGCCTGCGACTGCCTGGAGGACCTGCCGGGTTACGCCAACATCGTCATTGGCGATCTCCTCAGCGAGGTCACCCGACTGGACGAGCGCATCACGCAGTACGACCAACACATCAAGGCCATGGCCAAGGAGGACGCGCGGGCCAAGCGCCTGATGCAGCTCAGCGGAGTGGGCGAGACCACGGCAACCTGCATGTTGGCCATGATCGGCAACGGGAACGACTTCGATTGCGGTCGGCAGTTCGCCGCCTGGCTGGGTTTGGCTCCGGGCCAATACAGCTCGGGAGGCAAGACCCGGCTGGGGCGCATCACCAAAGCGGGGGACAGCTACTTGCGCATGCTGCTGATCCTGGGGGCTAGAGCCATGCTGGTGGCGGCCAAGAACAAGACCGATGCCACCAGCCGATGGGCTGTGGCCCTGGAAGCACGACGAGGCTACTGGAAGGCTGTGGTGGCCATTGCGGCGAAGAACGCGCGCATGGCCTGGGCGGTGTTGCGTAAGGGCGAAGACTTCGCGCTGCCGTCTTGAGCGCCGGGCCAGACAACGCGTCACGATGACATCAACTTCAGGAGAATTGCTTTCGACCGCCGCGTGACGGCAGGCGTTGATGACAACAGGTTTGGACCTGCGCGGGGCGTGACCGATTAACTCAAGGGCGGCCAGATTGCCGACTAACGAATGGGTCCCCCGCGTGCGGTTCTCATCAGGGTCCGTGGCCAATGACATGCCACACGAATGACCGTTTGTAGTTTGGCCAGTCCGCACCTTGTTGTTCCTCTTCGTCCCCTATGCCCGGCTGGTTGGTTTTGAATCAAGATGGAAATATGGCCCGCTGCGCGGGCCACACCTCAACTTTTGCTTGACGTACGGGGAAGCCCTTGTAGTAGAGTTGAGGGGCGGCGCGCTTTTGCGCCGTCCCTCTCGAACGGCGGGTTAGACATGTGCCTCAACACCTTTTAATTTCAACGATTAGGAGTCGCGATTTTTTGCGCAAGAACCACATTCCTCACCAGCCAATGACATTGCATCACGAACACAATCTGCCATCTCATTTTGGTTTTTAAAATGCCCAAGAGCATCTGGATTTTCTTCAAGGATTTTTGCTGTTAATTCTTCTGGGTCGGAATATTCCATTGAATCAATATATGTGCCCTCGTGGTCTTCACACTCTTCGATAGCACCGACTTCAATGCACAGTCCGATTGCATGCTGAACGCAATCATCATGCTCCATTTGTTCATTCTTTGCGCGTCCCATGCTATTTCCTTTTAGTAGTGGATGAAAAAATAAAAATTTAACTGCGTGCCTGGCTATCGAAACGTGTCTAACGAAATGTAGACCGTCGGATAAAGCCGAAGTCCAGTTTATCCGACGCGATAAACACAAAGTCCGGCAGCGCCTGCGTAGGCGTTGCGCGCCTGAAACCCGCATGGCGACACGCTTTCAAGGGCGCTGCTGTGCAGTTCACGGTCCACGACAATGCGCTAACCCTGTCATCTATCCTGGACTGAGGTCCCTGCTGGCGCGAGTTCAAAACAAGACCTTTTGCGCCAGATGGTCTAGTTTCCGCGGTGCGGCGCACCTCACGCCGCCACAGCAAGCTCACCGAACGTCGCTCGTGCGCACAGGTCGGGAATATAAAGACCTTCGTCGAGATCGGGCATGTAGAGATCATGCCCAGTGCCTTCAATTTGCACGCTGACAAAGCCTTGTGCTTGCGCCTGCCTGACCACTGGTGGCAGCAGCGCAACCGGAACGGCAACCTCTGCACCGTTGTCGAATTCCAGAATGAGCCGGTCGTTGACGAACCGCGCGGAGATGGCCCTGGGTTGGATCGCGTCGAGGTAACGCCCGCGTTCCAGGGCTAGCTTGATGGACTCATCAGAAATCGCCATGTTGCGTTCTCCAGGCTTGGCAAAGCGTTGGCAGGTGTTCATCGACGGCAACCATTAGGTGGCGCAACGTGGGGGCGTCGATCCCGCGCGCCTCTTGCGCGACGATGGGCCCGCCAGGGCAGTTGAGCAGGAGCTTGGCGCGCCCGTCGGGCGAGACGGCATGCACATGGGCGGGTCGATGATCGTGGGTGTAGATCATGATCCGCCAGCCGCCAATCCGCAAGACCGTGCCCATGCGCGCATTATCCGAGCTTTTGCGCCAGTTTCGCTGCTTCGATGTGGGTGTACCGCTTGAGCATGGCAAGCGACTTGTGACCCGTCATGCTGGCCACTTCCATGACGCCCAGCCCCTTCTCGAACAGGCGCGACGTGGCCTCGTGGCGCAGGTCGTGAAAGCGCAGATCGGCCAGAAACGCGGGGTCGGGCTTGGTGCCCTGTGCGATGCAGTCGGCAAGGTAGGAGGTTTGCGACCGCTCTACGAGGCGGCTCCAGGTCTTGTTGAAGCTGTCTGGCGCAGCCCAGTGGAACACCCGCCCGTCGATGCGCCGGGGCAGGGCTTGTAGCGCCGCAATAGCTTCGCTGGAGAGTGCCACAGTGCGGCTCTCGCCGTTCTTGGTGTCTGTCAGGTGCGCGGTGCGCCTGCTGAGATCGACGCGCTTCCATTCCAGTTCGAGCAGTTCACCCAAGCGCATGCTGGACTCGATAGCCAGGATGATGATCTGCCGAAGGCCGGGCGCACTGGCCGCGTTCATCAATGCATCGAGTTCGCCGGGCAGCAAGCGCCGATCCCTTGATTTCGGCGTGGCAGGCTTGCGGACCTTTGCGACCGGGTTGCCAGCGGGTAGATCAATGCTCAGCTCTTTTTCGACGAACGAGAACAGCCCCGACAATGCATTGAGATGGTGAATGACAGACTGCGGCGACAGGCCATCCCTGAGCAGTTCATCGCGCCATGCGGCCACGTCAACTCCGCGTATCGATGACAAGAACAGCGGGCCGAACCGGGCGCGCGCAGACTGCATATATCGCGTCACATCGGCCCGCGACGCGAGCAACTGCACCGGCCCTGCGACGTATTGCGTGGCCACCTGCTCCAGAGTTGTGCGCCCTGCGTCATCACGCAGCGCAGACATATTGCCGCGCTGCGCCTCGCGCTCCATGTCCCTTGCCCAGTTCTCCGCGTCAGCCTTGAGGTCAAAGGTGCGCGAGATCGAGGGCATGCCGCGCCGCCGAACCTTCGCTTGCCAGCCGTTTTTGCGTTGCACAAAAGTCGCCATCTCAAACCCTCAATTGTCCCCAGATTGTCCCAAACCACTGGGCATATTCTACAAGAACAAGCATTCATGCGGGTTGTAGGCTGTTTTATTTCAGCCTTCTAAGCCGTAGGTCACTGGTTCGAATCCAGTCGGGCAGGCCAGAACATTCGAATCCGCCATGGGCCGCACAGCCCCGCAGGGTCGACCAGCGCCGAGCTTCAACGGATGACGGGTTTGGTGTGCCAGATTTGCTCGGCGTATTCGGCGATGGTGCGGTCGGACGAGAACGGGCCCATGCCGGCCACATTGGTCAGCGCCTTCTTGGCCCACTCGGTGGGCGACAGGTAGAGCGCGTCCACCCGTTCCTGCGTGGCGATGTGGTTGCCATAGTCGGCCAGCAGCATGTAGTGGTTGCCCCAATGAGGTGCAAGAGCACGCCGCTGGCCCGTGGAAATCGCATCGTCGTTGTGCTCTGGTCATGGTCATATCGGGTTGTCGACACGCGATGCAAAAACGGCTGACCGCGCCCGGCTGGTCTCGATGGGTGCCTGCGTTTGCGCGATGCAGGTGACGACGGAATCAGTGTAAGGACTATGCGTGATGAATTGGGCGAATATGGCGCTGCTTGCGGCGCGGCCATCAATACACAGCCATTCTTGGGGTAGGCCCAGTCGTGAATAGAACGGTCGTTCGATTCACGCAAACGCGGCTCTACAATGCCCGTCGACCCGGCGCAGCAAGCGCCTGCGCACAATCCAGGAGACAGGCATGACATCGCAGCAACTGCTGGAACAGTACGGCCCGCGCGAGGCCATGGATTACGACGTGGTGGTGGTGGGCGGTGGCCCTGCTGGACTGGCGGCCGCCATTCGGCTCAAGCAGCTTGCGGCCGAGAAGCGGCAGGAGATTTCGGTCTGCGTGCTGGAGAAGGGTTCCGAGGCGGGTGCGCACATCCTGTCGGGCGCCATCATGGACCCGGGAGCGCTCACCGAATTGCTGCCCAACTGGAAGGCCGACGGCGCGCCGCTGGACCAGCCGGTGACCGAAGACGCGTTCTGGTTCCTGAGCGAAACCGCAGCCAGGCCGACGCCGGCCCTGGTCCTGCCCGACTGTTTCAAGAACCACGGCAACTACATCATCAGCCTGGGCAACGTGGTGCGCTGGATGGCGCAGCAGGCCGAGGCGCTGGGGGTGGAAATCTTCGCCGGTTTCCCCGCTGCCGAGGTGCTGTATGACGACGCCGGCGGGGTGCGCGGCGTGGCCACCGGCAACCTGGGCCTGGGCAAGGACGGCCGACCCTCCGACCATTTCCAACTCGGCATGGAGCTGCGCGCCAGGTACACGGTGTTCGCCGAAGGCTCGCGCGGCCAGCTCGGGCGCGAGCTCATCGCCCGCTACAAGCTCGACGCAGGATGCGACCCGCAGGGTTACGCCATCGGCATCAAGGAATTGTGGGAAATCACGCCCGAGCAGGCCAAGCCGGGCCGGGTGCTGCACACCGCCGGCTGGCCGCTGGACAGCAAGACCTATGGCGGCTCGTTCCTCTACCACCTGCCCAACAACCAGGTGGCGGTGGGCCTGGTGGTGGGACTGGACTACAGCAACCCCTGGCTCAGCCCGTTCGAGGAATTCCAGCGCTTCAAAACCCATCCCGCCATCCGCCCCATTTTCGAAGGCGGCAAGCGCCTGGGCTATGGCGCGCGCGCGCTCACCGCGGGCGGCATTCTGGCCTTGCCCAAGTTCGTGTTCCCGGGCGGCTGCATGGTGGGCTGCGAGGCGGGTTTTCTCAATGCCTCGCGCATCAAGGGCAGCCATGCCGCGATCAAGACCGGCATGCTGGCGGCACAGGCCATTGCCGTGGCCCTGGCTGCCGGGCGCAGCGCCGACACCTTGGACGATTACCCGCGTGCTTTCGAGCAATCCTGGCTGCACGCCGAACTGCAGCGCTCGCGCAATTTCAAGCAATGGTTCAAGAAGGGCCGCATGGTCGGCACGCTGATGACCGGCATCGAGCAATGGCTGCTCAAGGGCCGCATGCCCTGGACCATCCATCGCAAGGCGCCCGATTACGCTGCGCTGCAGCCGGCCGAAGCCATGCCGCGCATCGACTACCCCAAGCCCGACGGCAAGCTCACGTTCGACCGCCTCTCCTCGGTGTTCATCAGCAACACCAACCACGAGGAAAACCAGCCGCCGCACCTCACGCTGAAAGATATCTCGGTGCCGGTGCAGGTGAATCTCGCGCGCTACGCCGGTCCCGAGCAGCGCTATTGCCCGGCGGGCGTGTACGAGTTCATCAAGGGCCCTGACGGGCGTGACAAGCTGCAGATCAACGCGCAGAACTGCGTGCACTGCAAGACCTGCGACATCAAGGACCCGACGCAGAACATCGTCTGGGTCGCGCCCGAAGGTGGCGGCGGGCCGAACTACGTGGGCATGTAGTCCCGCAGCCCGATTGCTCCGGCTTGACCTGAAGCAGGCAGGCGCGCTGCTGGCGGCGCGGATCGTCGTGCGCAGACCGTAAGCTGCTGCGTGTTCCGGGGCAGGCTTGACGCTGGAGGTGAAGATGGGCATGGAGCGGGAACTCAAATTCAGCATCGACGCGCTGGCAGCGCAGCAGTTGCCGGACCATCCCATCATCGCCCTGCTGGCCGGTCCGCCGCGCACATGGGTGCTCGACAGCCGTTATTTCGATACCGAAGACGGCCTGCTCGCCGGTGCCGGCATGGCCTTGCGGCTGCGCCAGACCGGGCAGGGCCGGGTGCTCACCATCAAGACCTCGGGGGCAGACGCGCTGGGCCACGCGCGCGGCGAATGGGAATGGGCCGCGACCGGATCCGGGCCGGAGTCCGCCGCCGACATGCTCGCGCCAGCCGATGTGCAGCGAGCCTTGCGCGAGACGCCGCTGCGCGATTTGGCGCTGGACCTGGACACGCTGCAAGCGCGGCTGCGCCCGGTGTTCGGTACCCGCTTCGAGCGCATGGCGTGGACCATCGATTGGCAGGGCAGCCACATGGAATTGGCGCTGGACCGAGGCGCCTGCGTCGCCCGCCGCGGCGGCGCCACGGTGCAGACACCGATCTCCGAGATCGAGATCGAGTTGATCGACGGCCAGTGGAGCCATTGCTGGGACTTGGCCTGGGCGCTGGCGCAAGACCTGCCGCTGCGGCTGAGCGCCACCAACAAGGCGCAGCGCGCCAGTGCGCTGCTTGCGGGAGAACGTCCGCAAGCCCCTGGCGAGCCGGCCAACTTGCCGCCCGACACGGCCTTGCCGCAAGCCGCGCAGCTTTGGCTGTCCACCGCCTGCGCCCAGTTGTCGGTGTGGGCCGAACGCATCGGTACGGGTGATGAAGCGCGTGATGTGCACCAGTTCCGCGTCGCCGTGCGCCGCCTGCGCACCGTGCTGCGCTGGTTGCAGCCCTGGGCCAAGCCGCGTGCCGTGCGTTGGCTCGAGGCCGAATGGCGTTGGGCCATGCAGCTTTCCGGCCTGGTGCGCGATGCCGACGTGGGCTTGCAGGTGCTGGACGACTGCGCCACGCGGTGCCGGTTCGCACCCGAGATTGCGTCGAGCTGGAGCGCAAGCCTGCAGGCCGAGCGTCAGCGCCAGTGGGGCACCCTGCGCGCCTATCTGCGCAGCCCGCGCTTCGGCCGTGTGTTGCTGGCGCTCGGGCGCTGGTCTGAAACCTGGTCTCCTATCGCGTCCACGAAGGCATCCGCCAAGCTGCGCCATCTCACCTTGGGCGACCTGGCCCGGCGTGCCATCCGGCAAGACCACAAGCACTGGCGCAAAACTTTGGCCGTGTGTCGACCCACGCTCGAAGCGCTGGCCAGTGGCGACTCCGCACCCCTGGCACAGCCCGAGGCCATGGCCGATCTCCACGCTTTTCGCATCGGCAGCAAGCGTCTGCGCCTCTCGCTCGAACGTCTTGGCCCTGCACTGCCAGAGGCCGAGGCACGGCGCCTGCAAGCCTTGCGAAAAACCACTGAAGCGCTGCAGACCCTGCTTGGCAACTGGCACGACCGTCAGCGACTGCTGGGCCATGCGCAACTGCTGCAAAGGCTGCCGGACGAACTCGCCCAAGCCCTTGCCACGCAAGCGCAGGAAGCGTTGCAGCAGGCCTGGACGCTGGTGCAGCATCACGTTTGCGCATGAGCCTTCGAGTTTGCGCGCAGTCGAGGCGAATAGCTTGCCGTCCAGGGTGCGCCGGCATGGGCTGGGGCGTTAGTTGGCGTAGAGATTGAAAAAGGCGCGCGCCGCTACTGTGCAATAGGGCGTTTCGTCGGTGTGGTACGCCTCGAGACCAACCGTGGCATTTGTTTGATCGACTGCGCTCTGGTAGGCGGTGAATGCTGTCTGCACCTGGGTTGCCACGCTTTGCATGGTGCTGAGTTGGGCCGGGCTCAGGCCGAAGCTCGCAAAGTAAGGCGTCGTCAGATCCGTGGTGTCCAAGTCCAGCGTGGCGAAGCGCAGGGAGGGATCGGTGGTGGTTTTGCTGTCCAGCACAGCAGTCATCGCAGCGGCCCCTTGGTTCCAGAACACTTCGGGATCGTTATGGCCACCACACATCAGCAAGGGCATGCTTGGGGTGTAGTTGCGCAGGTCGTTGGCCTTGAGATCCTGGCGCAGCAGGAATTGCGGGTTTGCGGGCAGGGCTGGCGGCGGGCTGTTGAAGTTCGGTGCCGAGCCATCGGGTGGCGCCGCACCGTCGGGGTTGGTTTCCGCGTCGCGCACATAGGCCGCACGGAATGCGGTGCTGATGAGGTAGTTGGTGGGCGAGAAGCCAAGCGGCCCGAGCGGCGCACCCTCGGGCAAATTGAGGCCGTCCAGGTAGGCGTTCCCGGTAGGTGTCGATTGGAAAATGGCAGTCGTGGGAATTTGGCCGGACGTCACGAGGCTGCTGAAGCCACCATAGTCCACATTGCCGGGAAATAACGTGCCAGCATTGGGATAGTTCGAACTGAAGACCTGGGAGAGGCTGATGGAGCCGGTTTTCAGGTGAGCATAGGCATTGGCGATCAGCGGCAGGTAGGCCGTGCCGCCGTAGTTCGGGTGGCCGAGGAAGATTTCGTCGCCCATCGCCAGGATGGCATAGGGGCCGGACATGGGCGCTCCGGCCGTGGCTGGTCGGCCCTCGGCGTCGAGCTTGGCCAGGGTGGCCATCGACACATACCCGCCCTGCGAATAACCGGTGACGAAGAGCTGGCCGTTGTCGCTGTCGCCGGTGTTGAGCAGCGTCAGCATCTGGCGGCCAGCAGTCAGTCCGTCGACCATGTCTTGCGACTGTTGCTGGCCATTCAGGTAAGGGGCATAGGGCAAGGTGGACACGTCGTAGCCCGCGTAGTTGGGCGCGATGACGATATAGCCCTGCGCCGCGAAGGTCAGGGCCACGCGGGTAGCGGTGCCGTAAGCCGGGTTATTGGGATCATTCACGGCAGACATGTCCTCGGCGCGGTCGATCGCTGTGCCATGTGCATACAGCACCACGGGGCGCGGGCCCTGGCATTGCGGGGAACTGCCAGTGGGCAGCATCAAGGCGCCGGAAGCGCCGGTCGGCTCGCCCTGGCCACCAACGGTGGCATAGGTGAACTTGTTCACTTGCACACCACACACAGGGCTGCCGATCAGGGCCTGCTGGTCCGGCGGGTATTGGCTCAGCCACTGCGTTTGCAATGCAGCCCGGGTCATGCTGGCCGTGGTGTCGATCTGGGTTGAGAGCAGGGTGTTGTTGCTACCACTTTGTGACGCAAGGCCTGGGCTACCACCCCCCCCTCCACCTCCACCGCAACTCGAGAGCACGGTCAGGTTCAACATGCAGCAGCTCACACCCATGACCCATGACAAACGTTTCGTCCGCATTGTCTTCCCCATTAGCCTTGGTTTTTCGCCACGGCATGGCATGCCGGCTGCGGCTCGTTTCACGGATTTGCGTCGCTGAAATTTGTTCAGCATAGGTGTCACCCCAAGGCCTTGCAAGACCGGTCTTGCAACCCGATGTGACCACTGCCTTGGAGTAGGCCCTACCTACAATGCCCCAATGTCTGAAACTCCCGCCCCCATTGCGCGCCGCCGCACCTTCGCCATCATTTCCCACCCCGACGCCGGCAAGACCACGCTGACGGAAAAACTGCTGCTGTTCTCCGGCGCGATTCAAATCGCCGGCAGCGTGAAGGCGCGCAAGGCCAGCCGCCACGCCACCTCCGACTGGATGGAGATCGAGAAGCAGCGCGGCATCTCGGTGGCCTCGTCGGTGATGCAAATGGAGTGGCGCGACTGCGTCATCAACCTGCTCGACACCCCCGGTCACCAGGACTTCTCCGAAGACACCTACCGCGTGCTCACCGCGGTGGACGCGGCGCTGATGGTGATCGACGCCGCCAACGGCGTGGAGGCGCAAACCCTGCGCCTGCTGGAGGTCTGCCGCGCC
Source organism: Thiomonas sp. (assembly GCF_054608695.1). Lineage (NCBI taxonomy): Bacteria > Pseudomonadati > Pseudomonadota > Betaproteobacteria > Burkholderiales > Thiomonas > Thiomonas sp. The sequence continues at coordinate 14,383 of NZ_JBTRXV010000054.1, read as the reverse complement.
CGCAACACGCCCATCCTCACCTTCGTCAACAAGATGGACCGCGAAGTGCGCAGCCCGCTCGACCTGATGGACGAGATCGAGCGCCACCTCGGCATGGACGCCATTCCCTTCACCTGGCCGGTGGGCATGGGCAAGAATTTCCACGGCGTGCTGGATCTGCGCGCCGAGCGCATGCGCGTGTTCCGTCCCGGCGAAGACCGCGTGGCGCAGGCCGACGACGACTTCATCGACGGCCTCGACAACCCCGAACTCGCCGCCCGCTTCGGCGCCGAGCAGGCCCAGGCGCAGGAGGAAATCGGCCTGCTGACCGACGCCACGCCCAGCTTCGACATGGCCGCGTTTCGCGCCGGCCGCCAGTCGCCGCTGTTCTTCGGCTCGGCCATCAACAACTTCGGCGTGCGCGAAGTGCTCGACGCCCTGGTCGACCTCGCCCCGCCACCCGGCCCGCGCCCCGCGATGCAGCGCGTGGTGCAGCCGAGCGAGCCCAAGTTCACCGGCCTGGTGTTCAAGGTGCAGGCCAATATGGACCCGGCGCACCGCGACCGCATCGCCTTCGTGCGCGTGTGCTCCGGCCGCTTCGAGCGCGGCATGCGACTGAAAGTGGGCCGTAGCGGCAAGGAAATCCGCCCCAACACCGTGGTGGCCTTCATGTCGCAGCGCCGCGAACTGCTGGAGGAGGCCTGGGCCGGCGACATCATCGGCATTCCCAATCACGGCACCCTGCGCCTGGGCGACACCCTCACCGAAGGCGAGACCCTGCAGTTCACCGGGCTGCCGTTCTTCGCCCCCGAACTGTTCCAGGCGGTGGAAATTGCCGACCCGCTGCGCAGCAAACAGTTGCGCACCGGGCTGCAGCAGCTGGGCGAGGAGGGCGCCATCCAGGTGTTTCGACCGCACTTCACCGGCCCCTTGCTGCTCGGCGCCATCGGCACCCTGCAGTTCGACGTCGTGCTGCACCGCTTGAGCGGTGAATACAACGTCGCCGCCCGCCTCGGCGCCACGCCCTACCGCGTCGCCCGCTGGATCCACAGCGACGACGAGCGCGACCTCAAACGCTTCATCGACGAAAACGCCCACCGCATCGCTTATGACGTGGTGGACGCCCCCACCATTTTGCTCACCCACGCGGCCGAGTTGCGCGTGCTGCAAGAGCGCTGGCCCAGCATCGCTTTCCACGCCCTGCGTGAGCATGCCGGGCGGGTGTTCCAGACCGATATGGCGGCTTGAGCACGGTTGTCGCCAAACCCTGGCGCCACCAGGGTTTGGCACGTGATGGCCTGGGGTTGATCGGCAGGCGTTTTGACAGCGTCATCCTCGGCGTTTAGGCTGAAACGATGCTCGATGCCGTGTTGCCCGACATTTCTCCTCGCTCGATCGCCGAGGCTGCCCCGCTTCGGGCGGGCGACATGGCTTCGCGCCTGCTCGCCACCCGCGCCCTGACGCTGGACCTGTGCGCCAGCCTGGAGCCGGAGGACATGACGCCGCAGAGCATGGCCGACGCCAGCCCGGCCAAGTGGCATCTCGCGCACACCACCTGGTTTTTCGAAACCTTCGCGCTGCAACCGTTCCTGCCCGGCTACCGCGTGTTCCATCCGCGCTATGCCGAGTTGTTCAACTCGTATTACGTCAGCGTCGGGCCGCGTTATGCGCGGCCGCAGCGTGGTTTGCTCACCCGGCCCACGGTGGCCGAGGTGCGTCGCTACCGTGCCCATGTGGACCAGCACCTGCGCAAACTGCTGGACTCGCCGCGACATGAAGCCAGCGTGCAGGGCGAGCTTGGGCGCGTGCTCGAACTCGGCCTGCAGCACGAACAGCAGCATCAGGAACTGCTGCTCACCGATCTGCTGCATCTGCTCTCGCACAACCCGCTGAAACCCACCTGGCGTGTGCTGCCTGCGCTGCCGCAGCATGCGGCGCGCGCCATGCGCTTCGTCCCAGGCTCGGAAGACGCGCAGGACATCGGCCATGCCGGCGTGGGATTTCACTTCGACAACGAAGCGCCGCGCCACCGCGTCTGGCTGGCGCCGCACGTCCTGGCCGACCGCCTGGTGAGCAATGCCGAGTACGCCGACTTCGTTCGCGACGGCGGCTACGACGAGCCGCTGCTGTGGCTGTCCGACGGCTGGACCGCGGTGCAGCGCGAGGGCTGGCGCGCGCCGCTGTACTGGAGCGAGGATGGCGCCTCCAGCTTCACGCTGGGTGGCGAACAGGCGCTCGAGCCCACCGCGCCCGTCTGCCACATCAGCCACTACGAGGCCGATGCCTTCGCCCGCTGGGCTGGCGCACGCCTGCCGACCGAGGCCGAATGGGAAGCCTTCGCCACCGCGCAGCCGCTGCAGGGCAATGGGCTCGAGGCCGGCTACTGCCGTCCCACCGCCGCCGCGCCCGGCCACACCCAGGTGTTTGGCGATGTCTGGGAATGGACCGGCAGCAGCTACTTGCCCTATCCCGGCTACAAGGCCGCGGCAGGCGCCTTGGGCGAGTACAACGGCAAGTTCATGTCCAGCCAGATGGTGTTGCGCGGTGGTTCCTGCGTCACCCCATCCGGCCATGTGCGGGCCACCTATCGCAACTTTTTCTACCCCCACCAGCGCTGGCAGTTCATGGGCCTGCGCCTGGCGAAAGACCAGCCATGAAACACCCCAGCCCGGTTGAACAAACCCGCTTCGAGCCCGAAGACATGTCGCCGCCGGCCTTGCGCCGCGCCGTGCTCGACGGCCTGCTCGCCAGCCCCAAAAACCTGCCCAGCGCCTATTTGTACGACGCTCGCGGCTCGGCGCTGTTCGAGCAGATTTGCACGCTGCCGGAGTATTACCCCACGCGCACCGAACTGGCCATCTTGCAGACGCATGCGGGCGAGATGGCCGCGCGCATCGGCCCGCGTGCCGTGCTGGTGGAGCCTGGCAGCGGTGCGGGGGTGAAGACCGCCTTGCTGCTGGCGCAACTGCAACAGGCCGCCGCCTACGTGCCGGTGGAAATCTCGCCCACCGCGCTGGAGGCCACGGTGCAGGCCATGGCGGCGCGTTTTCCGCAATTGCCCATCCATCCGCAGCAGGCCGATTTCACCCAGGCGTTCACGCTGCCGCCGGCGCTGCGCCATGTCGGCGGGGCTGGAGAGCTTGGCGGGCGCGTGGTGTTTTTCTTTCCCGGCTCGACCATCGGCAATTTCGATCCGCAACAGGCCCAGGCGCTGCTGGCGCGTTGGCGCCTGCTGGGCGGGGCCGATGCCGGTTTGCTCATCGGCATCGATCTGCGCAAGGACGCCGCCGTGCTGCAAGCCGCTTACGACGACGCGCAAGGCGTGACGGCGGCGTTCAACCGCAACCTGCTGGTGCGCATCAACCGCGAGTTCGGTGCCGATTTCGTGCCCGATGCCTTCGACCATCTCGCCCGCTATGACACCGTGCAGGGGCGCATCGAAATGCACCTGCAAAGCCGTGAGGCCCAGGCCGTGCACCTCGCCGGCCATACGCTGCGCTTCGACGCCGGCGAAACCATCCACACCGAAAATTCGTACAAGTACGCGCTGGACGGTTTTGCCGCGCTGGCGGGGCAGGCCGGCTGGCAGCTCGATGCGCAGTGGACCGACCCGCTGCAGCGCTTCGGCGTGCTTGCGATGCGCGCGGCGTGACTGCAGCGCAAGCATCCTGAAGCCCAACAAGCCCCAAGCTCCAGTCATGCGCTTCTGGCCCCTCATCCTGCGTGACCTGCGCGCCGCCGAGCTGCGGCTGATGTGGCTGGCGCTGGTGCTGGCCACGGCTGCGCTGTCCACCGTGGGCTTTCTGGCGCAGCGCCTGGACGCCGGCCTGAAGCGCGACGCCGCCCAGCTCATCGGCGGCCAGGCGGTGGTGCAGGGCGACCACCCGCTGCCGCCCATCTTCCTGCAGCAGGCCCGTGCCGACGGCCTGCACACCACGCAAACTGCGGTGTTCGCCAGCATGGCCGTGGGCCCGGGCGCACAGGGACGCACGCACCTGGTGGCGGTGAAGGCGGTGGGCGCTGGCTACCCGCTACTGGGCAGCATGGAACTGCGCCCGCCCGGCGGGGGCGCGGCTTACAAGCTGAGTGCCGCGCCACAGCCCGGCACGGTGTGGGTGGATCCCGGCGTGGCGGCGCAACTGCATGCGCCAGCGCAAGGGCCCATCACCCTGGGCACGCGCAACTTCCGCATCGCCGCCGTCATCACCCGCGAGCCCGATCGCGGCGCCGGCTTCATCAACTTTGCCCCGCGGGTGATGATGAACGCGGCCGATCTGCCGTCCACCGGCCTCATCCAGCCCGCCAGCCGCGTGACGTACCGCCTGGCCACCGCAGGCGCGCCGGCGGCTGCCGCCCGCTTTGCCGCCTGGGCCAAGGCGCATATCGAGGCCCAAAGCCTGCGCGGCCTGCAGGTGCTGACCGTGGCCGACGGCGGACCGGAGCTCGGCCAGAACCTGCAGCGCGGCTCGGGCTTTTTGCAACTGGTGTCCATGCTCACGGCGCTGATCGCGGCGGTGGCCGTGGCCATTGCCGCACGCGACTTTTCACGCCGCCGGCTCGACACCACCGCGCTGCTCAAGGCGCTGGGTCTGTCGCAAGGCACGGTGCTGCGGCTGATCACGGCGGAGCTGCTGTTGCTCGGTCTGCTGGCCGGTGGCATCGGCATCCTGCTCGGCCTGTTCGGGCAGGCCGTCTTGCTGCATCTGCTGGCCGGCGTGTTGAACGTGCGCAGCCTGCCCACGCCCGGCTGGCAGCCCGCGGCCATCGCCCTGCTGGCGGCGCTGGCGTTGCTGCTGGCCTTCGCCCTGCCGCCCGTGCTGCAACTGGCGCGGGTGCCGCCACTGCGCGTGCTGCGCCGCGAGCCCCGGGCATTCAGCCTTGCGCCCTGGCTGCTGGGCGCGGTGGGTGTGGGGCTGTTCGTGGCCGTGCTGTTGCTGCTGGCGCAGGACCGCAAGCTGGCGCTCATCGCCCTGGGCGGTTTCGTCGCCGCCGCCGTGGGCTTCGCCGTGCTGGCTTTCGCGCTGGTGTGGGGCTTGCGGCGCGTAGGCAGCCAGCGCCGTGGCGTGCTGGCACTGGCTGCGCGGCAACTGGGCGCGCGCAGCACGCAGGCTGTGGCGCAGATCAGTGCCCTGGGGCTGTCGATGCTGGCGCTGATGCTGGTGGCGATGCTGCGCACCGGGTTGCTGGCCGGCTGGCAGGCCACCCTGCCGCCGGATGCGCCCAACCGCTTCGTCATCAACATCCAGCCGCAGCAGGCGCGGGCGTTTCAGGCCGAGCTGAAAGCCGCCGGCATCCAGCGCTACGACTGGTATTCCATGGTGCGCGGGCGGCTGGTGGCGGTGAACGGCAAGCCGGTGTTCGGGCGCGACTACAAGGACGAGCGCGCCCGTGCGCTCATCGACCGCGAGTTCAACCTCTCCACCACGCCCACCTTGCCGGCGCACAACCGCATCACCGCCGGCAGCTGGCAAGCCACCGCGGGGCCGGGGGCACGGGGGCTGTCGGTCGATACCGGCATCGCCACCACCCTGGGCCTGAAGATGGGCGACAAGCTCAGTTTTGACATTGCCGGCAGCACCGTCACCGCGCCCATCACCAGCCTGCGCAAAATCGACTGGGGCTCGATGCGCGTCAACTTCTTCGTGCTCATGCCGCGTGCCATGCTGGCGCAGCAGCCGGCCACCTTCATCACCGCGTTCTTCGAGCCGCCCGTCGTGCGCACTGGCGCCGACAACCTCGACGACCGTCTGGCCCATGCCTTTCCCGACATCACCCTGATCGACCTCAGTTACCTGCTGACCCAGGTGCGCCACATGCTGGAGCAGGTCAGCGCCGCGGTGCAGTTTCTGTTCGGCTTCGCCCTGGCCGCGGGGCTGGCGGTGCTGGTGGCCAGCCTGCTCATCAGCCGGCAGGAACGCGAGCATGAAACCGCCATGTGGCGCGTGCTCGGAGCCTCTGGCAGCCTGCTGCAGCGGGTGATGGCGGCCGAGTTGCTGCTGACCGGGGCGCTGGCCGGATTGCTCGGCACGGTTGCTGCCGCCACCGTGGCCTGGGTCCTGGCGCGACGCGTGTTCGACTTCGCCTGGACGCCGTCGCCGGCCTGGTTCGCGGTGGGCACGGCCATCGGCGCGGTGCTCGCCCTGGCCGTGGGCTGGCTGGCGCTGCGCCGCGTGCTGCGGGCGCCGCCGCTGCACACCTTGCAAGCGCTGGCTTGAGTCGGGGTCGGCCGCTTGCACGACAGCCCATCGGGCCTTGCGGCTTGCCCGGCGATCCGCGTTCTCGCCTGGCACCTTGACGTGGCACAAAGCCGACCCGGTCGTGACGACGACAATAGCGGCATGCGGACTCCTCTCGACCACGACCCATGAGTGCTCAACCTGCATCGGCGCCCAAGCCCTACGACCTGCTCGGCGGCGAGCGCGGCGTGCGCGCCCTGGTCGACCGCTTCTACGACCTGATGGACCTGGAGCCGGCCTACGCCGAACTGCGCGCCATGCATCCCACGCAGTCCGAAGACACGCGCGACAAGCTGTTCTGGTTCCTCAGCGGCTGGTTCGGCGGCCCGGGCCTGTACGAGCAGCGCTTCGGCCATCCGCGCCTGCGCATGCGCCACTTTCCTTACGCCATTGGCACCCGCGAGCGCGACCAATGGCTGGCCTGCATGCACCAAGCCATGATGGAGGAAAACGTCCCCGAGGCTTTGCAACTGCGCCTGCGCGCCGCGTTCGCCGGCACCGCCGACTGGATGCGCAACCAGCAGGAGGACAGCGCCGCGCCACCGCAGCCGCCGCTGGTGTCGCGCTGAACTGCACGGCCGCCGCAGAACAGGGCGCAGCCAGCCCGCTTTGGGCCGACGCCACGCCATTCTGAAACGCGACTAGCGTTTTCGAGTGCCAAGCCCCGGCGCCGCGCGCAGCAGCACCACCAGGGCGCCGGCGCCACCGTCGGTGGGTTTGGCCTGGCAGAACGCGAGCACCTCGTTTTTCTGCACCAGCCAGGCGCGCGCCTTGTGTTTCAGCACCGGCTCGCGCCCCGGTGAACTCAAGCCCTTGCCGTGGATGACGCGCACGCAGCGGCGCCCCGCCGCCTGGGCCTCGTGGATGAAGGCCGAGAGACTTTCGCGCGCCTCGTCGCTGCGCATGCCGTGCAGGTCGAGTTCGTCCTGAATCACCCAATGCCCGCGGCGCAGCTTGCGCACCACGTCGGGGCCGATGCCCGGGCGGCGAAAGGAGAGCGTTGCGTCGGTTTCCAGCAAGCTGTCCACGTCCACCGCGTCCGACAACGATTCCGCCAGCGCGGCTTGCTCGTCGCGCAGGTGCTGCCGCGGAATGGCGGGTGGCGCTGGCGTGCCGAGGTCGATGCGGTCGCTCGGTGCCAGGGGCTCGGCGTCGGCCACAGCCTGGCGAAAGAGGGTGCGTTCGTCACGGTCGGGGCGCGCCACGGGCTCCTGTGATGGCGGCTCCTGCCTGGCCTTGTTCGCATGCCGCAACGCAGGTTGGCGTTGCGGCGGGATTGCCGCTGGCGTCACGGCGCGTGGCGTTCCCTGGGCTTGTTGTTGCACGGCGGCGCGCAGCTTGCGCAAATCACGGATGCCGGCCATGGTCGTGTGCTCCTGCGCCGCCCTACAGCAGCCCGGTGCCGGCAAAAGACAACACCCGTTCCCGCGTCACCACGAAGTGGTCGAGCAGGCGCACGTCCACCAGGGCGAGGGCGGATTTGAGGTGATCGGTCAGCAGCCGATCGGCCGCCGAGGGCTCGGCCACGCCCGAGGGGTGGTTGTGGGCGACGATGATCGCGGCAGCGTTCAGCGCCAGCGCCTGCTTCACCACCTCGCGCAGATAGACGCTGGTGTGCGCCAGCGTGCCGCGCGACAACTCCACGGCGCGAATGAGCTGGTGGCGCGTGTCGAGGAACAGCGCCGCGAACACCTCCACCTCCTGCCCGCCCAGCCACAGGCGCAGGTAGTCGCGCACGGCTTGCGGGCTGTCGAGCATGGCGCGCTCGGCCATGCGCTCGACCAGCGCGCGCCGCGCCAGCTCCAGCACCGCAGCCAGTTCGGCATATTTGGCCGGTCCCAGGCCCTTGATGGCGCGCAGTTGCGCTTCGTCCGCGTGCAGCAGCCCGTGCAGCCCGCCGAAGCGCGTGATCAGATCGGCGGCAAGGTCGATCGCGCTGGCCCCACGCACGCCGGTGCGCAGCAGCAGGGCCACCAGTTCCGCATCGGTCAAGACCTGGGCGCCATGCGCGAGCAATTTCTCGCGCGGACGAGCGTCGGTGGGCAGATCGGCGATGCGTGTGGCCATGGGGGCGTCCCTACAATATGAGTTTGCCTGTGGAGTTTAGAGACTGTGGCCTGCGTGCGTGCCAATTCCCTGTTGACCTTGCATTACCGCCTCGCGGCGCAGGACGGACTCGACTGGGTCAACACCTTCGGCCACCGCCCGGCGACGCTCACGCTCGGCGCCGGCCAACTCGCCCCGGAGCTCGAAGCCTGCCTGCTGGGCCTGGAGGAGGGCGCCGATGCCCGCTTCGAGCTTGCGCCCGACGCTGCCTTCGGCCATGTCGACGCCGCCCGGGTGCAGCGCGTACCGCGTGCCGCGCTGCAGGCGCTTGGCTCCCAAGACATCGCCCTGCGCCCTGGCGACACCGTGCAACTCGCGGCGCTGGCGGCCAGCAACGGCGCCCCCGCGGCCGCCGCGGTCAGCCAGACCGGCGATGACTGGGTCGAACTGGACTTCAACCATCCGCTGGCCGGAAAAACCGTGGTGTTCGAGGTGCGCATTCTGGGGGTGCTTTGAGCGTGAACAGGCCCTAGCCCCGAGGTTCCCGTTCGCCCACCTCTGCCGCAAACTTCTCACGCCATCCAAGCCAGTTCCGCGATGAACGCATCCGACCCCTCCAACATGCCTCAAATCGACGTCCTGCTCGCCAGCCCGCGCGGCTTTTGCGCCGGGGTCGATCGCGCCATCGACATCGTCGAGCGCGCGCTGGCCCTGTTTGGCGCGCCCATCTACGTGCGCCACGAAATCGTCCACAACACCACCGTGGTGGAAAGCCTGCGCGCCAAGGGCGCGGTGTTCGTCGACGAGCTGGCCGATGTTCCCCCCGGCTCCACCCTGGTGTTCTCGGCCCACGGCGTGTCGCAAGCGGTGCGGCGCGAGGCCGAGACGCGCGGGCTCAAAGTGTTCGACGCCACCTGCCCGCTGGTCACCAAGGTGCATGTGGAGGTGGCGAAAATGCGCCGCGCTGGCCTGCATCTGGTGATGATCGGCCATGCCGGCCACCCTGAAGTGGAAGGCACCATGGGCCAGGCCGACGGCGTGCATCTGGTGCAAACCCCGGACGACGTTGCGGCACTGCCCTTTCCGGCCGATGCCGAGGTGGCCTACGTCACGCAAACCACGCTGTCGGTGGACGACGCGGCGCAAATCGTCGCGGCGCTGCAGGCGCGCTACCCGCGGCTGCACGAACCCAAGAAACAGGACATTTGCTACGCCACGCAAAACCGCCAGGACGCCGTGAAGTTCATGGCGCCGCAGGTGGATGTGGTCATCGTCGTCGGCAGTCCCAGCAGTTCCAACTCCAACCGCTTGCGCGAAGTCGCCGCCCGGCTTGGCCGCCCCGCCTACATGGTGGATACCGCAGTCGACTTGCAAGCCGCGTGGCTGCAAGGTGCCGTGCGCGTGGGCGTGACCGCAGGCGCCTCGGCACCGGAGCAACTGGTGCAGCAAGTCATCACCCGCCTGCGCGAGCTGGGTGCGCGCAACGTGCGCAACCTGGAAGGCGCGGTCGAGCATGTGCAATTCCCGCTGCCCAAGGGTTTGGGCGGCAAGGTCGACAAGCCCGCCGAGGTGGCGACCTGAACGTCATCGTCTAGCCGCTGTTGCGCCTACCGCTGCGGATGCGCGCACCATCACCCGCATCAGGCTCGCGGCGTCACGCTTTTTTTGCTCGTTCCTGCGCATTCATTGTTTCCCGCCATTCCCTCACACCGCCTTCATGCTCGACATCAATCTGCTGCGCAAAGACCTCGACGGCGTGATCCAGCGCCTGTCCACCCGCAAACATCCCCAACCCTTTCTCGACGTCGCACGTTTCAGCGCGCTGGAGTCGGAGCGCAAGGGCTTGCAAACCCGCACCGAAGACCTGCAGGCGCAGCGCAACCAGATCTCCAAAGGCATTGGCCAGCGCAAGGCCAAGGGCGAAGACACCGCCGAGTTGATGCAGCAGGCCGGCGCCATCAAGACTGAACTGGACGCTTCCGCCGTGCGCCTGGAGGCCATCCAGGCCGAGCTCTCCGACCTGCTCATGGGCGTGCCCAATCTGCCCGACGCACAAGTGCCGGTGGGTGCCGACGAGAAGGCCAACGTCGAGGTGCGGCGCTGGGGCCGGCCGCGTGATTTCCACTTTGCCGTGCGCGACCATGTCGACGTCGGCGCCGCGCTCGGGCTCGATTTCGAGCTGGGCGCCAAGCTCTCCGGCGCCCGCTTCACGGTCTTGCGCGGCCCGGTGGCCCGCCTGCACCGCGCGCTGGCCCAGTTCATGCTCGACCTGCACACCCAGCACCACGGCTATACCGAGGCCTATGTGCCCTACGTGGTCAGCGCCGAAACCTTGCGCGGCACCGGCCAGTTGCCCAAGTTCGAGGCCGACCTCTTTGCCGTGCCGCGTGGCGAACTCGGCACCCACTACCTCATCCCCACCGCCGAGGTGCCGCTCACCAGCTTCGTGCGCGACACCATCGTCCCGCCCGAGCAGCTGCCGCTGCGCTACGTGGCCCACACGCCATGTTTTCGCTCCGAGGCCGGCTCCTACGGTCGCGACGTGCGCGGCATGATCCGCCAGCACCAGTTCGACAAGGTCGAGCTGGTGTGGATCACCGCGCCCGAACAATCCGCCCAGGCGCTGCAGCAGCTTACGGCGCATGCCGAAGCCGTGCTGCAAGCACTGGAGCTGCCCTACCGCACCATGCTGCTGTGCACCGGCGACATGGGCTTCGGCGCCGCGCAGACCTACGACCTGGAGGTGTGGCTGCCGGCGCAAAACACCTACCGCGAAATTTCCAGCTGCTCGAATATGGACGCCTTCCAGGCCCGCCGCATGCAGGCCCGCAGCCGCAACGCCCAGGGCAAGACCGAATATGTCCACACCCTCAACGGCTCCGGCCTCGCCGTTGGCCGCACCCTTGTGGCTGTGCTGGAAAACTTCCAGCGGGAAAATGGCGGCATCGACATCCCGCAGGCCTTACGCCCCTACCTGGGCGGCCAATCCACCCTGTTGCCGGCCCCGGCCTGACGCAGCCTGCTAGACTTTTAAGTTTCGCCGCGAGCCCGAAGAACGACCACACAGGCACGCACGGCAGAGCGACATCGCAGCAACATCACAGCTGTGCCAACACCCCGGAAAGGTGGCAGAGTGGTCGAATGCGCCGGACTCGAAATCCGGTGTACGGTTCTTCCGTACCGTGGGTTCGAATCCCACCCTTTCCGCCAGTTAATCAATATGTTAGAACGTTTCTGAACCGTCTCATTAGGCGGTTTTTTTCTTGGAGGTGGGAGAATAATTGCCAATTCTTCCAACAGCTTCGGCCAACGTTTGGGTGGCCAGGTGTGCATAGCGCTGGGTGCTGTGGCTGTCTTTATGGCCGAGCACGGCACCCACGGTGTAGAGGTCGATGCCGGCGTTGATCATCTCGCTGGCGGCGCTGTGGCGCAAGTCGTGGATGTGGATGTGCGGCAAGCCAGCAGCTTCTCGGGCGCGCTGGAATGCGCGCTGCAGGGTAATCTTCGGCGCAGCCAGCGGCAGGTATCGAAGGCAGCAGTGGATGCGCGGATGAATGGGCACCAGGCGAGGCAAGCCATTTTTGCTATCGGGCAAGCTGATGTGTTCGCCTACAGCGCATGCATGCAGTTCGCCAAGGCGCATGCCGGTGTAGAACGCGATGCGCACGAGGGCGCGCACGTCGCGGCGGTCGCAGGCTTTTGCGATGCGCAGCATCTCGGCCCGGCTCGCATAAACATGACGGGAGTTTCGAACAGGCGGGAGTTGCATGCGCACTGTGGGATCGGTCTCACACAGTGCGTGGATTTTCCATGCGTGGCGGCATGCTGCTTTAAGCAGCGCGAGCCTGTTGCGGACGGTGGCCGGTGATGTGTGGGCTGATTCGCGCTCGGTGATGAGGCGTGCTACACCCGGTAAGTCGTCAAGCGGCTTGTCTTCGTAGGCCCAAGCAATCGCTGCGAGATGCTCGGTGGCCTTCCGGTGGCTTTTCAGGTGCGTCTTGTCCTGGAGGTAGAGCAGGACACACTGATCGATCAGGGCTGTTTCTGGCTTGCCAGTCGCAAAGAGGCGTTGAACTTCCGCACGGGCGTAGGCTTCTGCCTGGGCTTTACTCCAACCTGCCGGAAGTAACTTGCGAGCGCGGATGCGTCGCCCGGCGATCGTGCCTTGATAGTCAAAACGCCAGCGTTGCTTGGATTTTTCCCAGTAGATCGACATGATGCCTTGAATACCTCAACGTCTTGGGGATCGAATCGTACGGCCGCGCCTATTTTGTAGGCCGTCAGCTCGCCCCGTGAGTGCAACTCATACACCAGGCGTTTGCTGATGCCGAGTTGATGGGCCACGTCGGCAGCCGTGTACATCAAGGCTGGAATGGGTTGGTTTGCTTGCATTGCGCGCTATGAATGCAGTGGTCTTACTGTGCTTCTGTCGTGCGTTGCAGCCGGGCCCGCTCCAATCGGCCCCAATGCACCAGCCCCTGCACGCAGGATGTGGTGAAGTAGACGTACAGCGCCACGGTGATCCACTGGCCGAGCAGGGCGAACATTGTCAGACCCAGGCCATTGCCAACCAGCCAGAACCAGTAGCCGCGCCGATTGCGGCGCTTGATGAACTCGTTGCCGACGACTGAGAGGGTCGTGAAGGCGATACTCAGGGCGGTAATGGCCGTCGACATTTCACCCTCCATACCGATGCGAACGGCTTTGATCCGGCGCAGGTCCGATGTATTGCTTGTAAGCCTCGATCCAGTTGTGCGAAATCTGGTACTGCGCATGCGCAAGGCTGATCCGCCTGCGGCAGACCATGCTGTGCAGCCGGTTCTCCAGTTTGTCCTTGGCGTAGCTTCCCCAGCCGCCAATGACGTGGTGCGGTTCGGGCCAGAGGTTCTGCGGACTGTCAGGCGAGCCGCCGAGCTCCAGGCTGATGAGGTGATCCTCTTCGTAGTTGCGCAGCATGAATGCATCCTTGCCCAACTGCTGCGGGTAGCCATATCGGCGAACGCCCTCGCGTTTGAGGTTTTCCGTGTAGTGCTCATCCGGCCGGATCGAGCGGGTGTATCCGCCCGGGCGGCAGATTGTTTCGCGCAGATTGGCCTGCGTGACCGCTGAATTCAGTGCGCCCGGGGTCAGCCGAGGGTTCGGCAGCGCATCAGCTTCCGGAAACACCAGGCCCATGCGGCCGGAATGCTGGATGTCCTGGCCGCCGCCCAGCTGTCGTTCGTAGGACTGGCCGCTGGCCCGATGGTCGAGGTAGCGTTCGCTCTCGTGGGCGGCGACGCCACCGAGCGCATAACCTGCGGCGTGCTCCGCGATGCGGCCGAGCGTGGCGGAGTCATGTCGCTCACAGCCCGCCAGAAGTGCCCCGGCAAGCGCCAGCGCCAACAAGACTGGGCGCCAGCTCACGACTGAACCTCCTCAGCGTCGTGTGGCGCGCGCATCAGCACTGCGGCAATGGATTGCACCGCGACGATGCACATGCTTTCGTGCGGGCGATGGCCCAGCACCAGAATCGACGCGGCGGCTCGGGCGGAATCGAGCTCCAGCGCACTGCGCCCGCTGCGTTTGAGGTCTTCCTGAGCGGCGTTGATCGCGGCCAGCGCCTGCTTGGCGACTTCTTGTGCCGGCAGCAGACCAATGCGTGCCATCGCGATCGCCTGCTGGGCGATGATCAGATTATTGGTGTGCATGTTGGTGATGATCAGATGTTGGTGATGAACGCGGTCTGCGCGGGCGTTGGAACCCACAGGCCGCCAGATCAGTCGTTCGACCGGGAGGCCAGCGCCTTGGCGATCTTCTTGTCGGTCTTGTACTGGCTCAGTGCGTAGACGGCCCAGATCGCGGCTGGAATCCAGCCGATCAGCGTGAGCTGAAGGATCAGGCACACGATGCCCGAGATCGGCTTGCCGATGGTGAAGAACGTCAGCCAGGGAAGGAAGAGGGCGATGAGAAGGCGCATGGTCGTTTCCAGGTCGGGTGCTTGATGCCGGTGTGGGGCTTGCGGGCTCAGAATGGGTTGACTGACACGCCGTGTGCAGCAGCGCAGCTGGCGGAAACCTTGCTGTAGTCAGGATTCGTGACGTTGAGCCAGCTCATCTCGCGAGTCTTCAGGATGTACTGCGTGG
>NZ_JBTRXV010000053.1:0-28232 GCF_054608695.1 Thiomonas sp. | reverse complement strand
GCGCTGGTCCAGGAGTCGATCTACGAGCGCTTCATCGAGCGCGCGATCAAGCGCGTGGCGGCGATCAAGCAAGGCAGCCCGCTGGAGATGGGAACCATGATCGGCGCGCAGGCGTCGAGCGAGCAACTGGAAAAAATCCTCTCCTACCTCGACATCGGCAAGCAGGAGGGCGCCCAGGTTCTGATTGGAGGCGAGCGCAACAAGCTGCCGGGAGAACTGGAGGGCGGGTATTACGTCAAGCCCACGGTTTTCAAAGGGCACAACAAGATGCGCATTTTCCAGGAGGAAATCTTCGGCCCGGTCCTGTCCGTCACCACGTTCAAGGACGAGGAAGAGGCGCTGGAGATTGCCAATGACACGCTGTACGGCCTGGGCTCGGGCGTCTGGACGCGCGACATGAACCGGGCGTTCCGCATGGGCCGCGGCATCCAGGCCGGCCGCGTCTGGACGAACTGCTACCACCTCTACCCCGCCCATGCGGCGTTCGGTGGCTACAAGCAATCGGGCATCGGACGCGAAAACCACAAGATGATGCTCGACCACTACCAGCAGACCAAGAACCTGCTGGTGAGCTACAGCGAAAGCAAGCTGGGCTTCTTCTGAGCGCCCCCAGGGTCGGCCCGCCGACCCGCCCCCCGTGGGGGTCAAGGAGACTTGGGGCGGCCCGGCGTTTCCTTGAGAAGACGCGCTGCGCCACTGCCCGTGAACGCGGGCAGTGGCGCAGCAGGACAGCACCGCATGCGCATTGCAACCCTGCAATCCCGCAGCGTTCCACACGCCGACGGATGACCTGCCATGAACACCGAGCAAACCTTGCGCGAAGCATCCACGACGGCACCGGTCGTCCCTCAAGTCATCGCGACCACTGCGGCGCTCGAACTGGTCGCCAAGCTCAAAGCAACCCACGGGGAGTTGATGTTTCATCAGTCCGGCGGCTGCTGCGATGGCAGCGCGCCGATGTGCTTTGCTGCGGGCGAATTTTTGGTTGGGGATGCAGATCGGCTTCTAGGGTCTATCGGTGGCGTGCCGTTTTACATCGGGCTTGCACAGTTCGAGTATTGGAAACACACGCAACTCATCATCGATGTCGTTCCCGGCCGCGGCGGCATGTTTTCTCTCGAGGGTTCAACAGGTCTGCGCTTTCTCACGCGCTCAAGGCTTTTTGACGACGACGAATGGAGAGTTTTGGAACAGGAGGGACGCGTCTGACCCTGCATCGAGCGATCAAAGATTGAGTGCCATCGATCGGATGAGCAAAGATTTGTTCTCCCGTGCAAAACCAAATTCGTGTGGGCATCTTCATGGGCCACGGCAAGACAAAGGAGTTTCGGGAACACAGCCACCCGCATTCCAGTTGCTTTTGCCGAGGTTGCATCGCCGGAAGGCTCGGTGCCATTCATCATTCACGCGTCGCGCGCCGCACCGAGCAGTCGTCGCCGCAACCCCTCCAATGCATACCGCGCCGAGGCCAGGCGCACCGCCTCGCGGTCGCCGGGCCAGATGATGGATTGGGCCTCGGCGCGTAGGCTGTCCGGCTGCTCCTTATCCAGCCAGGCCCAGCCGAACCACACCAGTCCTACCGGCTTGTCCGGTGTGCCGCCGCTGGGGCCGGCGATGCCGGTGATGGACAGGGCGGCCTGCACGGGGGCGTGCGCCAGCACCCCGCGCGCCATGGCCAGTGCCACTTCGCGGCTGACGGCGCCGTGTGTGGCGAGCAGGGCTTCGGGCACGCCCAGCAGCTCGGTCTTGGCGCGGTTGCTGTAGGTGACGATGCCGCGCTCGAACCAGTCGCTCGAACCGGCGAAGCTGGTGACGGCTGCGGCCACCAGCCCGCCGGTGCAGGACTCGGCGCAGCCCAGCATCCAGCCGCGATCGAGCAAGGGCGCGCGCAGCGCCAGCGCGGCGTCCAGCACGTCCCGCCATGGCGCTTGCGCTTCATGCGCCATGGCTTGCGCTCCACGCGAACAGCAGCATGGCGCCGAACACCACGGCCAGGGTGAGCAGTGCGGCCACAAGGTCGTCGAGCATGATGCCCAGGCCGCCTTTCACATGCCGGTCGGCCCAGCCCACCGGGCCGCGCTTGACGGCGTCGAACGCGCGAAACAGGGCAAAGCCTGCCGCTTGCAGCCACCACACGGCGGGGGTTTGCGGCGCGGGCTGCAGCAACCACAGCACCAGCCAGATGGCGACGATTTCGTCCCACACCACGGGCGAGGGATCGTCGGTCTGCAAGGCCTGCGCGGTGCGCCCGCAGACCCACACGCCGAGGGCAAAACCGCCGAGCAAGAACGCGGCCCAGGCGCCGTTGGGCAGCCAGGGCGCGAGCAGCAGGTAGCTGGCCCAGCCGAACAGGCTGCCCGCCGTGCCGGGGGCGATGGGCGCGAGCCCGGAGCCGAAGCCGAGGGCGAGGCAATGCACCGGGCTTGAGAAGGCGAAGCGCCAGTTGGGCTGCGGCGCCGTGGAGCTTGCGGGGGTTGGAGAGGATGGGTTCATGGGGTGCGGAAATGGTCGAACGCGGCGTAATGCGCGGGAATCTCGTGGCCTTGTGCGTCCAGCAGGATGACGCCGGGCGCAGCGGTGATGCGGCCGATGCAGGCCACGGGAGTTTGCGCCTTGCTGGCGGCGTCGAGCACCGCCTCGTGCCGATGCGCGGGCGCGGTGAACAGCAGCTCGTAATCGTCGCCGCCGGCGAGTTGGCAGGCGCGGCGGCGAGCGGCGGGCTGGGCCTGCACGACGCGGCTTGCGGGAATGCGGTCGGCTTCGATGCACGCGCCCGCGTGGCTTGCGCGCAGCACATGGCCGAGGTCGCCGAGCAGGCCGTCGGAGATGTCGATGGCGGCATGGGCGATGCCGCGCAGCGCCTGCCCCAGCGCCACGCGCGGAGTGGGCTGATCCATGCGCGCGCGCATCGCGGCGAGGTCGTCGGCAGCCAAGCTCCATTCGCCCCGGACATGGCCGAGCGCGAGGCGGGCGTCGCCGGGCGTGCCCGACACCCAGAGCGCATCGCCTGCTCGCGCGGCGTCGCGGCGCAAGGCCAGGCCCGGTGGCACCAAGCCCAGCACGGTGATGCAGATGTTCAGCGGCCCCTTGGTGGTGTCGCCGCCGACGAGTTCGATGGCCTGTTCGTCGGCGAGCGCGAACAGCCCGGCGCTGAAGCCTTCGAGCCAAGCTGCGTCGGCGGTGGGCAAGGCTAACGCCAAGGTGAACGCCAGCGGCTGCGCGCCCATCGCGGCCAGGTCCGACAAATTCACGGCCAGCGCCTTGTGGCCGAGCTTGCGGGCATCGGCCCCGGGCAGGAAATGGCGGCCTTCCACCAGCATGTCGCTGGACACCGCGAGCTGCTGGCCGGAGGGAATGGCGAGCAGGGCGCAATCGTCGCCCACGCCCAGGGTTGCGTTGCGCGCAGGGCGGGTGAAGTAGCGCGCGATGAGATCGAATTCGCCGAGGGTGGAGGCCATGCGGGTATTGTCGTCGCTGCCCGAGACTGGCAACTCCGCCGCGAGGGCCGCTGCACGGCGCGCTGTTTGGACCGGAACACCAGGGGGCGGACCGGACTCCTAGAATGAATCGCGGATCATCAAAAGCAATCAAAAGCACATCATCAAAAACGCGTGCGGCCCCAAACCCGGCGCATCCTCTCGACGGAGACCCTTCATGTCCACCCCCGATGCCAAGGCCGAGCTGCGCCGCGCGGCCCTGGAATATCACGAATTTCCCCGCCCGGGGAAGATCAGCGT
The DNA here is from genome assembly GCF_054608695.1 of Thiomonas sp. Classification (NCBI taxonomy): domain Bacteria; kingdom Pseudomonadati; phylum Pseudomonadota; class Betaproteobacteria; order Burkholderiales; genus Thiomonas; species Thiomonas sp. Next base: position 24,495 of record NZ_JBTRXV010000053.1, on the reverse strand, counting down.
CACCCCGACCAAGCAACTCTCCAACCAGCGCGATCTGGCGCTGGCGTATTCGCCGGGCGTGGCCGCGGCCTGCGAAGACATCGTGCGGAACCCGGGCGATGCCGCGCGCTACACCGCGCGCAGCAACCTGGTGGGCGTCATCACCAACGGCACGGCGGTGCTGGGGCTGGGCGACATCGGTCCGCTGGCAGCCAAGCCGGTGATGGAAGGCAAGGCGGTGCTGTTCAAGAAGTTCGCCAACATCGATGTGTTCGACATCGAAATCAACGAGAAAGACCCGGCCAAGCTCATCGAGATCATCGCGGCGCTGGAACCCACCTTCGGCGGCATCAACCTGGAAGACATCAAGGCGCCGGAGTGTTTCCAGGTGGAGCGCAGCTTGCGCCAGCGCATGCGCATTCCGGTGTTCCACGACGACCAGCATGGCACCGCCATCATCGTCGGCGCCGCCGTGCTCAACGGGCTGAAGGTGCTGGGCAAGCGCATCGAAGACGTGAAGCTGGTGTGCTCGGGCGCGGGCGCCGCGGCGCTGGCCTGCCTGCACCTGCTGGAGCATCTGGGCCTGGCGCGCGAACACATCTGGGTCAGCGATCTGGCCGGCGTGGTGTGGGCCGGGCGCACCGAGTTGATGGACCCGGACAAGGCGCGTTACGCGCAGCCCACCGAGGCCCGCAAGCTTGGCGACATCATCGACGGCGCCGACATCTTCCTCGGCCTGTCCGCCGGTGGCGTGCTCAAGCCCGAGATGGTGGCGCGCATGGCCGCCAAGCCGCTGATCCTGGCGCTGGCCAACCCCACGCCGGAAATTCTCCCCGAGGAAATCAAGGCGGTGCGCGGCGACGCGGTGATCGCCACCGGCCGTTCGGACTATCCGAACCAGGTCAACAACGTGCTGTGCTTCCCCTACATCTTCCGCGGCGCGCTGGACTGCGGCGCCACCACCATCACCACCGAGATGGAAGTGGCCGCGGTGCACGCGATTGCCGCGCTGGCGCAGATGGAACAGAGCGATGTGGTGACCACCGCGTACGGCATGCAGGAAGCCGGCTTCGGCCCCACCTACCTGATCCCCAAGCCGTTCGACCCGCGCCTGATTCTGCACATCGCCCCGGCCGTGGCCCGGGCGGCTGCGGCCAGCGGTGTGGCGACGCGGCCGATTGCCGACCTCGACGCCTACCGCGAGCAGCTGCAGCAGTTCGTCTATCAGTCGGGCGCGATGATGCGGCCCATTTTCTCCATCGCCAAACACGCGCAGAAAAAGCGCATCGTCTACGCCGAGGGCGAGGACGAGCGCGTGCTGCGCGCCGTGCGCGTGGTGATCGATGAGCAGCTTGCGCGCCCGATCCTGGTGGGCCGCCCGGCGGTCATTGCGCAGCGGGTGGAGCGCTTTGGCCTGCGCCTGCAGGAGGGGCGCGACTTTGACGTGGTCAACACCGACAACGACGAGCGCTACCGCGACTTCTGGCAGAGCTACCAGCAGATCGCCGGGCGCAAGGGCATCACCCCGCCGTTCGCCAAGATCGAGATGCGCCGCCGCCTCACGCTGATCAGCGCGATGATGCTGCACAAGGGCGAGGCCGACGGCATGATCTGCGGCACCTGGGGCAACACCCATCTGCACCTGCACTACATCGACCAGGTCATCGGCAAGCGCCCCGGCGCCAAGGTTTACGCCGCGATGAACGGGCTCATCCTGCCAGGGCGCCAGGTCATGCTGGTGGACACGCACATCAATCTCGACCCCAGCGCCGAGGACCTGGCCGAGATCACCCTCATGGCCGCCGAGGAGTTGCGCCGCTTCGGCATCACGCCCAAGGTGGCGCTGCTGTCGCATTCCAATTTCGGCTCGAGCAATGCCCCCAGCGCACTCAAAATGCGCCAGGCCCTCGAGTTGCTGCACCAGCGCGACCCCGGGCTGGAAGTGGACGGCGAGATGCACGGCGATTGCGCCTTCGACGCCGGGCTGCGCGCCAGCCTGCTGCCGCAGACCACCTTGTCGGGCGAGGCCAATCTGCTGGTTTTCCCGGGTCTGGACGCCGCCAACATTGCCTACAACCTGCTCAAAACCACCGCCAGCAACAACGTCGCCATCGGCCCCATGCTGCTCGGGGCGGCCAAGCCGGTGAACATCCTCACCGCATCGAGTACCGTGCGGCGCATCGTCAATATGACCGCGCTCACCGTCATGGACGCCAACTCGACGCGCTGAAGCCCAGTCCCCTGCATTCACACCGCACCTCTTTTTCAGGGGCGATCAGGCTGAGTGTGCGCTCACTTAAGAAAGCTGTGCTGCACAAAAAATAGGCGCAATTCTTGCTTTCAGCGGCCGATTCCAATACGCTTTGAGTCTGACGCGCCGCATGATGCGCCTCCCGCGGCATCCAGTTTGGTCGCGACGCAACATCGGTTGGACTTGTGGGCATTGCTGCAAACCTGTCGCATCGCAAGCGATTGCAGGCCAAACTGCAAGCCGAAGCACAGGCCAGAAGCACAGGCCAATCACGCATTTCATTCACCCCCGGCGAGCGTTTTCCACCGGGGTTTTCGCAAACTGGCCCATTCATCGTTCGTGTACAGGTTCGCAGCCCCGATCCAATCACCTGTTAAACCGGGCCAGCGCATCACCCGGGCATTGGCACTGTGCATCGCACTGTTCGGCCTGCAACTTGCAGCTTGGTCTGCAGGCGGCGTCCAGGGTTGGGGCTTGGCCCAGGGGCGCGAACGGCATGCCGAAAGTTGGCGCGATGAGGCCACGCCAGCCGTGCGTGCTGGGGAACTTCCGCGTGAAGCCCAGCACACACTGCAGTTGATTCGGCAGGGAGGGCCCTTCCCCTACGCGAAGGACGGCATTGTTTTTGGAAATTATGAACACATCCTGCCGCAGCGGCGACGCGGCTATTACCGCGAATACACCGTACCAACCCCGGCAAGCCGCAACCGGGGGGCACAACGCCTTGTCTGCGGGGGACCTCCGCGCACCCCCGATCTCTGCTACTACACCCATGATCACTACGCAAGTTTCCAAGCCATCGCTCACTGAGGCCGAGGGCGGGGTCAATCTCAAACTCCTGCGCCCGAATATCGTGCAGTCGATCCGCGCCTTTCGCGTGCCGGCGCTGATGTCCGCCGCGCAGGACGCCGGCCAGCACTTCCTCTACGCCAATCTGGCCGAGGCCACGACCAAGCAGGAAGTGCTGGAAATCGTGGCGCGCTCCTTCACCTTCCCCAAACATTTCGGCAAGAATTTCGACGCCCTGCGCGACTGCCTGACCGACATGATCCAAAGCTCGGGCAAGCAGCCGGGCTTCGTCATCGTGCTGGAACAGTTGCCCATGACCCAGCGCTTCGACAAGGAAGCGCGCGAAACCCTGCTCGACGTCTTCCGCGACGCGGCCGATTTCTGGTTCGAGCAAGGCGTGGAATTCCGGGTTTTCTATTCTTTTCTGTAACCCGCGCGCCGGACCGGACGGCGTTGCGGGGCGAAGACGAACCGGGCTCCCGACTCAGCGGCAAACTGGCCTATGCGCCACCCGCACCCTGGTATGGCGCGTGGGTTGCCGAAGCTGCCTGAGGTTGTCTGAGGTTGCCGGAAGGGACCTTGACCCTTGCTTGAACCCTTGCCTCAGCCTGGGTTCAATTCCAGCGCCAGGCGCACATACTCGGCCACGCTCACCTCTTCGGCGCGGCGCTTGATGTCGAAATCTCCGGCATAACCCCGGCTGGCGAGCCAGGGCTCCAGCGCATGGCGCAGCAGCTTGCGGCGTTGCGAGAACGCCGCGGCGGTCAGGGCTTGCAACACGGCGGGATCGAGGCCCGACAGTTCAGCCGGCGGGCGCGGGTGCATGCGCACCACGGCCGAATCCACCCGGGGCGGCGGCGAGAACGCCTGCGGCCCCACGTTCAGCACATCCCACATGGCGTAGCGCCACTGCAGCATGACCGACAGCCGGCCGTAGTCGCTGCAGGCGGGCGGCGCCACCATGCGCGCCACCACTTCTTTCTGCAGCATGAAATGCTGGTCATGCACCGCGCTCGCCGCGCTCATCAAATGGAACAGCAGCGGGCTGGAGATGTTGTAGGGCAGGTTGCCGAAAATGCGCAACCCGGAGCCGAGACCGGCAAAGTCCAGTGCCAGCGCATCGGACTCGATGACGCGCACGCGCTCGGGTTCGCGCGTGCGCCAGCGCGCCGCGAGGTCGCGGTCGAGCTCGACCACGGTCAGTTGCCGGGTGCGGTCGAGCACCGGCCAGGTGAGCGCGCCCAGTCCGGGGCCGATTTCCACCAGCGGCTGACCGGCGCGCGGGTCGATGAGGCCGACGATCTCGGCAATCACCCCGGTGTCGGTGAGAAAGTGCTGGCCGAAGCGCTTGCGCGCGGTGTGCCCGGCGATGCGGGTCGGGCCGGCGGTGGTGCCGTGGCGGCTAGAACCGGCCATGGCGGCGACGTGGCATCACACGGTTGGTCAAGCGCTGGGGCTGCATGGCCAGCGGCATGCCCAGCGCGGAATCAGGAGTCCGCATCCGGGATCCGCACATAGGTGCGCGCGCGCACGTCTTTCACCAGTTCGTTGAAGTCTTTCTCTTCTTTTTGCTGCAGCAGGATGTTGCGCGCCACGGCGCGCTCCTGATCCTTGCCGAGGGCGTGTTCGCGGCGGTCCACCAACTGCAGCAGGATCACCTTGCCGGGCAGCGTGATGGGCTGGGACACCTGCCCCGGGTTCAAGCGGTTGAGCGCGGCGTCGAGCGCCGGGGGCAGCTGTCCGGGCAGCACCCAGCCGAGATCGCCGCCTTTCTTGCCCGTGGCCACATCCTGCGACAGTTCACGCGCCTTGTCGGCGAATTGCACCTTGCCCTGCTCGACGGCGTCGCGAATGCTCGCCAACTCTTTCACGGCCGCTTGGCGTGACTTGCCGCTGTTGACGTCGAGGACGATCTCGCTCACCCGGCTTTGCATCGCCGTGGCGGCGCCAAGCTGGCCGCCCTGCTCGGCCACCAGCTTCAGGATGTGGAAACCGGCGGGGCTGCGGATCACGCCGCTGATCTCGCCCGGCTTGAGGCCGCGGATCGCGTCCATGAACAGGCCGGGCCACTGGCTGGCGGGGCGCACGCCGAGGTTGCCGCCATTTTTCGCCTCCGGGCCCTGCGAGTATTCCATCGCCAGCTTGCTGAAATCACGCCCCTGCCTGAGCTTGCTGAGGGCCTCGTCGATGCGCGCCTTGGCCTGCGCCACCTGCTCGGGCGTGGGCTGGCTGGGCAGGGGAATGAAAATTTGTGCAAGTTGAATCTGGGTTTGCGCAGCCAGCGGCTGTTTCGCCTGTTTGGCCAGATAGTCGTCCACCTCCTGGTCGCTGATCTTGATGCGCGCGGCCACCTCCTGCTGCCGCAGGCGGCCAATCAATATTTCACGCTTGACTTGCTCCTTGTATTCGCTCCAGCCCAGCCCTTCGGCGGTGATCTGCTTGCGGAATTGCTCGACGCTGAGCTTGTAGCCAGCAGCCACCTGGGCGATGGCCCGGTCCACCGCATCGGCACTGACGACGATGCCGCTGTCCTCGGCGTATTGCGCCATCGCCACCTGGTCGATCAGCTGGTTCAACAGCTCGGCGCGCAGCTGCGCGATGGGCGGCATTTGCGCCCGTTGCTGCGCGATTTGCTGCTCGGCCGCGCGCACCCGCAAGTTCAGGTCGTACTGGGTGATGACCTGGCTGCCCACCACCGCGGCAATGCCGTCGCTGCCTTGTTGCGATCCGCCCCCGGACAAGGCCGCTTGCGGCGTGGCGGGGAGCTGTGGGGTTTGCATCAGCGCCGAGCCCTGGCCCGAGAGTCCGGGAGCAGACTTCAAGCCAAGACCTTGGGCGCCGGCCGCACCGCTGAGCAGCAAGGCAGCCAGGGCCGTGGCGCGGCGCAGGGAGAAATTACTCATAGTTGAGATAACGGCTGGGAGGCGCCGTGGGTTGGTTCAGCAGTTGGTAACCGGGGATATTTTGCTCGAATGCCGACAAGGGATTGCCGATCACGCTCAGACGGGAAAAGCCCGTGAGCTCGAGCTGGAATAACAGGCGGGTGGATGCCGTGAACGTGGACAGCGAATTGCGCTGCACCGCGATGCGTGCCAGCCAACAACCGCCGTTGTACTCGAAACCCAGCAGGCCGTCGTTGAATTGCTTGTCCAGAATGCTGTAGTTGGCCTGGCCGACCGAGTACCAGCGGTTGGACAACTGCCACTGCCAGGCCGTGTTGACGTACTTCAAGGGAATCTGCGTTGCCGTGGCGCTTTGCACCTGGTAGGACACGCTCACGCGCCTGAAAGAATCGGGGTTCCATTGCGCGCCCACGGCGGCCTGCACCAGTTGCCGCAGGCGCGTGTTGTAGTCGATCGCGGCATTGGCGCTCCAGCGCGGATCGAGCGAAACGCTGGCCAGCGCAAAGCTGTCGTTCAGACCCGCCGGCACGGGCGGGCCGGTGAGCGTGACCCGCTGCTCGCGCAGCAGCACGCGTTGCGCCAAGGTCAGCCGGGCGTATTCCGCGCCGGTGGCATTGTCGAGAAAACGGGTGGTGACGCCGCCGGTGATGTTGTTGGCGTCGGCGATGCGGTCGCTGCCGGAAAAGACGTTGTCCACATAGATGGTGGACAGGTTCAGATCCAGCGGGGCGCTGTCGAAATTCGGCAGGTATTGCTGGTTGCTGTAGGGCGTGTAGACGTAGTAGAGCCGAGGCTCCAGCGTCTGCGTCACGTCATGGCCGAAGAAGCGCGTCTTGCGCTCGAACACCAGCCCCGAGTCCAGGCTGAAGGTGGGCAGGTTGCGCGTGGCCGTGGTGGCGCCGTTGGCCATCGCGGTGTCGGTGCTGTAGTAGGTGCTGTTGAACGACAGTTTGGGCGTGATGAAGCCCTCCGGGGCGATGAACGGCCGGCTGATGCTGGGGTTGATGTACACCCGGTCGCCCGACAGCAGCCCGGGCGTGGAATTGGTGAAGCGCGCGGCCTCGGCCTGCAACTGCCATTGCAGGCCGGTGTAGTTGTCGCTATGCCAGGTGCCGTACAGCCGGGGTTGGGTGTTGTAAGGCACGCCGATGGGCGAAGCCGGATTCTGCAAAGTCTGCCACTGGTTGAAGCTGGCCTGGATGGAGCCGTTGGGCTGGCTCCAGGTCACCTGGCCTTGTTGCGGCAGGATGCGGTTGGCGCCGATGACGGGGTCCACACCGCCGAAATCCTGCCACCAGTTGTTGTCGGACACGCGCTGCAGATTCAGGCCGTAGCTCACGCTGGGCGCCAGTGCGCCGTTTTGCTGGAACACGCCGGCCCAGCGCTGGCTGCCGCCCGCGGCGCTGTCGGACGGCATGTAGTCGATGAAGCTGCGGCCGGAGAAACTCGGCTCCAGCCAGCGCAGTTCGGCGCTGCCCATGAAGCCCCGGCGCTGCAGCAGCCTGGGGGTCAGGGTGGCGTCGTAGTTCGGCGCGATGTTCCAGTAATACGGTTGGGCGTAGTCCAGGCCATTCTGGCTGTCCAGGCCGATGGTGGGCGGCAGGAAGCCCGACTTGCGCGCATCGCTCAGCGGAAAACTGGCATAGGGCAGCGGCAGAATGGTGACGCCCTTGAACACCACGCGCCCGTCGTGCGCCACGCCGGTATTGTCGGCCGAGTCCAGCTCCAGGTCGGTGGCCTGCATGAACCAGTCCAGCGGGCTGGCGGTGCAGGTGGTGTAGGTCGCATTCTTGGCCTCCACCCGGTTGTGGCTCAGAAACTTCACCACGTCGGCGTGGCCGTGGCCTTGCGTCCGGTTGAAAAAATAGTGCGCCTGCGGCATCTGCCCGGTGCCCGAGGCCAGGTTGTACTGCAGGCTGGGGCCGCTGAAGACATTGCCGTCGCGCACGACGCGCACATCGCCCTGCGCATCGATCGCGTCCTGGGCGATGTCATAGTGCAAGCGCTCGGCCTTGAACACCACGCTGTGCTTGCGCAGCTCCACGTTGCCGCTGGCGTTCATGTCGATGTCGGTCTGGCCGGAAAGCTGGTCGGCCCAGATGAACAGGGGCTCGCGCATCTGCGCCGCCGGTGAAAGACGTTGCGCCAGATCCAGACTGGGCGTGAGCTGCAGCGCGTCCGTTTCCTGCGGCGGCGTCGGTGGCGCAACCGCCTCGGGGGCTTGTTGCGCGCCGGCCGGCGCCAGCTCCGCCAGCGCCAGGCCCAGCGCCGCCGCGAGCAGCCGCAGGCGCGGCCTGCGCGGCGGGCGGAAAGGGGTCGGCGGGGACTTGGGCACTGGGCGGGGACGGACGGGTTGGGCCGGTGTGGGATGGATGCTGCAGGACGGACGACGCGGTTGCTTGGACGCGGGCCGAAGACTGCGGACCGGACGACGGGAGCCGGGGCGCTCGCAAGCGACAAGCGAGCAACAAGCGCACCCTAAAATCCTCGCGGATTATAGGAAGCCATCCCGCTTGCGCGTGCCGCGCCCCTTCCTTGCGCACCGCACTGCATCGCTATCCCGCATCTCGACCCACATCTCGGGCCTTTGCGTCCCCGCCCAGAGCCCGCACGACCTTGAGCCCCATGCCACAGCCGCACCCCTTGCAGTCCACGCCCCAGACACCCGCCGTCCCAGCAGATGCCCGTCTGCAAGCCCTGTATGCCTGGCTCGCCACCGCCCCCAGCGGCATGCAGGTCGATGTCGCCAGCCTGCAACCCGCCTCCAGCGATGCCAGTTTTCGGCGTTACTTCCGCGTGCAGTTCGCGGCGCCCGCAGCCGGCAGTTGCATCGTGATGGACGCGCCGCCGCCGCAGGAAAACATTCGCCCCTTCCTGCAGGTGGACGCGCTGCTGCGCGCCGGCGGCATCTCTGCCCCGCAGGTGCTGGCGAGCGATGCGCAGCAAGGCTTCATCCTGCTGTCCGACCTGGGCTGCACCACCTATCTGCAGGCGCTGCAAGCCGCGCGCGCGGCTGGCGACCGGCCGCGCTGCCTGGCGCTGATGCTCGACGCGATGGACACGCTCGTGCGCCTGCAAGCCCTCCCCGCGCCCGAGCTGCCCGCCTACGACGCGACGCGGCTGCGCACCGAGCTCGAACTCTTTCCCCACTGGTATGTGGGACAACACCTGGGCGCCACGCTCAGCGCCGACGAGCAGGCCGGGCTGCAGCAGGTGTTCGGCGCCCTGCTGGCCAACAACATGGCGCAACCGCAGGTGCTGGTGCACCGCGACTATCACAGCCGCAACCTCATGCTGCTGGACGCGGGCCAGGAGCAGGGCAACCCCGGTGTGCTCGACTTCCAGGACGCGGTCATCGGCCCCATCACCTACGACCTCGCCTCGCTCTTGCGCGACGCCTACATCGCCTGGCCCGAAGAGCAGCAGCTCGACTGGGCGATTCGCTACTGGGAGCGCGCGCGCAAGGCCGCCCTGCCGGTGGACGCCGACTTCTCCGTCTTCTACCGCGACTTCGAGTGGATGGGCCTGCAGCGCCACCTCAAGGTGCTGGGCATCTTCGCCCGGCTGTGGCACCGCGACGGCAAAGCGCAATACCTGGACGACCTGCCCATGGTGCTGGCCTACACCCGCGCCACCGCGGCGCGCTATCACGATTTCAACCCCCTGATGCGCCTGCTGGACCGGCTGCAGGGCGTGCAGCCGCGCACCGCCTACACGTTTTGAGCGGCGCCAAAGTTTTGAGCCCCCCCGAAAGTTTGCTTCAGCCATCCATGCGCGCCCTCATCCTCGCAGCCGGGCGCGGCCAGCGCATGCGCCCGCTCACCGAGCATGCCCCCAAGCCCCTGCTGGCGCTGGCGGGCAAGCCCATCATCGTCTGGCAGATCGAGCGCCTGCGGGATGCGGGCATCGTCGACCTGGTCATCAACCTCGGCTGGCTGGGCGCGCAAATTCCAGCGGCGCTGGGCGACGGCCGCGCCTTGGGCGTGCGCATCGCCTACTCCGAAGAACCGCAGGATGCGTATGAAACCGGTGGCGGCATCGCCACCGCGCTGCCGCTGCTCGGGGGCGCGGGCGGCGCCCCGTTCGTGGTGGTGAGCGGCGACATTCACACCGATTTCGACTACGCCCGGCTGCACGCCGCCGCCGCGCGCATCGCCGCCGCGCCGCAAACCACCTCGGCGCATTTCGTCCTCACCGACAACCCGCCGCACCACCCGCAAGGCGATATGGCGCTGGACGCCTCTGGCCGGGTGCGGCGCGACGGCGTGCGGCTCAACTACGGCAATATCGGCGTGTTCCACCCCGCCCTGTTCGCCAGCCAGCCGGTGCGCCAGGCGTGGACGCTGTTTCCCTGGATGTTTGCGGCAGTGGACGCCGGCCGCGTCAGCGGCGAGCACTTCCGCGGCGCCTGGCACAACCTCGGCGCGCCCGAGCAACTGGCCGTGCTCGACGCTGAACTGCGTGCTTCTGCAGCAAGGTGCTGACCCAAGCCGAACATGGCTCGGGCGGCAAATCCACCGATGCTCCACGGCCAAATCCAGCGGACTAAGCTGTCACTGCGCTTCATCGAGCCGCAACTTCGACGCCACACGCTCCCCAATTCCTCCAAACCCATGAACACACCCGCCCCCCAACTGCTCGAGCGCTGCGCCGAGCGTCGCGCCCGGCTGGCGGCGCACATGGCGCAAGCTGGCGGCGGCGTGGCCATCGTACCCACCGCGCCGGAAGTCATGCGCAACCGCGACGCCGACTTTCCCTACCGTCACGACAGCTACTTCTACTACCTCACCGGCTTCACCGAGCCCCAAAGCCTGCTGGTGCTCACCGTGCAGGCCGATGGCAGCCACCAGGCCACGCTGCTCTGCCGCGAAAAAGACGCCGAACGCGAAATCTGGGACGGTTTCCGCTTCGGCCCCGAGGCGGCGAAGGAAGCCTTCGGTTTCGACGCCGCCTTGCCCATTGCCCAGCGCGACGCCGCGCTGCCGCCCTTCCTTGCCGACCGGCCTGCGGTGTGGTGGCCGTTCGCCATCCACGCCGGCTTCGAGACCCAGGTGGAGGGCTGGCTGGCCGCCGTGCGCGCCCAGGCCCGCGCCGGCCGCCGTGCGCCCGCCGCGCAGTACGATCTGTGCGCCGTGCTCGACGACATGCGCCTGTTCAAGGACGACTTTGAGCTGGCCGTGATGCGCCGCGCCGCCGCCATCTCGGCGCAAGGCCACCGCCGCGCCATGCGCCGCTCGGCCGAAGGCAGTCGCGCAGCGCCGACCGGGGGCCTGCGCGAATACCACCTCGAAGCCGAGCTGCTGCACGCCTTCCGTGCCGGCGGGGCGCAGGCGCCGGCCTATGGCAGCATCGTCGCCGCCGGGGCCAATGCCTGCATCCTGCATTACCGCGCGGCCGATGCCACGCTTCCGCCCGGCAGCCTGTGCCTGATCGACGCCGCCTGCGAACTCGACGGCTACGCCAGCGACATCACCCGCACCTTTCCGGTGGACGGGCGCTTCAGCGGCGCGCAGCGCGCGCTGTACGACATCGTGCTCCAGGCGCAGCACGCCGCGCTGGACGCCACGCGCGCCGGACGGCGCTTCAACGACCCGCACGAAGCCGCGCTGCGCGTGCTGGCGCAAGGCCTGCTCGACACCGGCCTGATTGCCCGCGACACCGCGCCCGACGTCGACGCCGTGCTCGCCACCGGCGCCTACCGCCGCTTCTACATGCACCGCACCAGCCACTGGATGGGCATGGACGTGCACGACTGCGGCGACTACACCGAACCGGGCGAGGCGCCGCAGCCGCAAGCCGACGGCAGCGCCAAACCCGCCTCGCGCATCCTGCGCCCGGGCATGGTGCTGACCATCGAGCCCGGCCTGTACGTGCGCGCGGCCGACGACATTCCGGCCGCTTTCCACGACATCGGCATCCGCATCGAGGACGATGTCGTGGTGCGCGCTGGCGGCGCGGCCTGCGAGGTGCTGACCCACGCCGCGCCCAAGGCCGTGGCCGAGATCGAAGACCTGATGCGCGCGTGATGGCGAGCCCTGCCAGCACGCCAACCCAATGACCGCGATGACCCAGCTCGGACCTGCGCGCACGAGTCAGGCGGCGGCTGCCGGCGCCGCCCCGCTGCGCATCGCCATCATCGGCGCCGGCCCCGTGGGCCTGAGCGTGGCGCTGCAACTGCATCAGCTGGGCGCAGCGCTCCAGGTCGCGGTATTCGACGCCCAGCCCGACGCCGCTGCCGCGCTGGCCGACCCGCGCGTGCTGGCGCTGTCCGAAGGCAGCCGCCAGTTGCTCGCCGCCGTCGGCGCCTGGCCGGAGCAGGCCGCCACCGCCATCCGCCGCATCCATGTGTCGCAACTGGCGCCGGGCCTGGCCGCGCTGCCGCGTGTGCTGCTGCAGGCCGACGACACCGAGCTGCCCGCGCTGGGCTACACCGTGCGCTATGGCGAGCTGCTCGCAGCGCTGCAGGCTGCGGCGCGGCACGCCGGCATCCATGTGCAGTACGGCCGAGCCGTGCAGGCCGTGCCGGATGCCGATGGCGGTCACGTCCACCTCGTCCACCAGGGCGCTGCGGCCATGTCTTCGCAAAGCGAAACCGGGGCAGCCATCGACACACCCACAGCCACGCCGCCACCACGAAACACGGCCGATGCAGCTTCCCCGACACTTGCGGCAAGCGCGAGCCAACCCGCGCCTGCAAGCGCAGCGCCCAGCTACGACCTCGCCATCCTCGCCGAAGGCGGCGCCTTCCACACCCAGCCGGCGCGCGCCCTGCGGCGCGACTACGGCCAGCAGGCGCTGGTCGGCCGGGTGCGCTGCGACCGCCCGCATGCAGGCCTGGCGGTCGAGCGCTTCACCCCGGGCGGCCCCGTGGCGCTGCTGCCGCGCGGGGCGGACTATGCCCTGGTGTGGTGTGCCCCGCCCGCCGGGGCCGAAGCCATCCGGCAGTTGGACGCGGCAGCGCAAATCGCCGCGCTGCAAGCCCTGCTGCCCGCCGTCTGCGGCCGCGTCACCGCGTTGCAGATTGCCGGCAGCTACCCGCTGGGCCTCAATGCGCAGTGGCGCGCGCGCCAGGGCCGCGTCGTGCAACTCGGCAATGCCGCGCAAACCCTGCACCCGGTGGCCGGCCAAGGCCTGAACCTCGGCCTGCGCGATGCCGCAACCCTGGCACGAGCGCTCGCCTCTCCAACGACCGCTGCAACGCCAACCCCTGCCGACCTCGACGCCCTGCTGCGGCGCTACGACCGCAACCGCCTGCCCGACCGCGCCGTGCTCCTCGGCCTCACCGACCTGCTGGCGCGCGGCTTCACCTGGCAAGCCCCCGGCGCCGCCGCCCTGCGCGCCGCCAGCCTCGCCGCAATCACCTTGCTGCCACCGCTGCGGCGGCATTTGCAAAACCGCATGGTGTTCGGCTGGCGTTGAGCCGAGCACGATCGAGACGCGGGGGCGACCTCATCCCCCATGCGCTGCCGACCATGCCGCAAGGCGGCGTTGATCGGCGCATCCATCTTCCTCCTCTGCGTGGCGTCAGCGTCGTACAGCGCCGCTTCTCCTGCGTCGCCGTTGGTGTCTCCCGACCCTCCGGCCCGATTGGCCCATTTCCCGAGATGTCCCATGAAACCGTCCTTCCATCGTGTGCTTGATCGCCACGGCCGCCCGGTCTCGGGCCTGAGCGGTGGACAAGCCACGTTGCTCGACAACGGGGGGGGGGGGATGCACGGCCCGTCTCGGGCAATGGCAGCTTCACCTTCCCCACATCGGTGGTGAATGGCTATGCCGTGACCATCGGGACCCAGCCTCTACGCAGCCTCTACGCCTTCGGGGTGAGTCCGGATGGTGCCCACCCTGAAGCCGGTCTCATCCTGGACGCCAGCGGCAACCTCTATGGCACCACCAACGGCGGCGGTGCGAGCGGCAACGGCACGGTCTTCAAGATCACCCCCTAACCACCGTTTCCGATAAACCTTGAATCGAGAATCGCCAGCACGACACATCAACGGCTTGGCGTTTTCGGTTCCGTGGCTCGATTGCCCGCCAGGCGCGGCCGCGTCAAACCGGTCTCCAGAAACGATGTGGCGCCTGTGGCTTCAGCCGATGAGGCGGTGCCCCAAGGCCGGCAGGCTGGTGCGGACCTCGGCAATCCTCGCGGGATCGATGGCGGCAACCACGACGCCCTCGCCCTCGGCCTGCATCGCCAGCACCTCGCCCCAGGGGTCGACGATCATGCTGTGGCCCCAGGTGCGGCGGCCGTTTTCGTGGCGCCCGCCCTGGGCGCTGGCCGCGACATAGGCCAGGTTTTCAATGGCGCGGGCGCGCAGCAGCACCTCCCAGTGCTTTTCGCCGGTGGTGTGGGTGAACGCGGAGGGGACGAGGAAGACGTCGCAATGGCGGACGGCCCCCACGGGCGCTGAAAGCTGGCGGTACAGCTCGGGGAAGCGCAGGTCGTAGCAGATGGACAGGCCCACACGCAGGCCGTCGCAGTCGAAGGCGACGGGTTCGCTGCCGGGGGCGATGCTGTCGGCTTCGGCATAGCGCTCGGCGCCGCGCTCGAAGGCGAACAGGTGCATCTTGTCGTAGCGCGCCACTTGCTGGCCCTGGGGGTTGAACACCAGGGTGGTGTTGAGCACGCGCCCTGGATCGGGGCAGGCCAGGGGCATGGAGCCGCCGGCCAGCCACAGGCCGTGGCGCCGCGCGGCGTCTTGCAAAAAGTGCTGGATGGGACCGTTGCCGGGCTGCTCGCGCAGCCGCACCTTGTCGCCCTCGGCGGCGCCCATGAGGCAGAAGTATTCGGGCAGCACGGCGAGTTGCGCGCCGCGCCGCGCGGCTTCTTCGAGCAGGGCGTCGGCGCGCTGGAGGTTGGTGTCGACCCGGGTGGACGAGACCATCTGGATGGAGGCGATCTGCATGGCTTGTTCCTCGTTCGAAGCTGCGTTTGGAGTGCGTTCTGAACTGCGTTTGAAGCGTCAGGGTGATGCTGCGCGCGCCGCCTCGCTGGCGGCCGCGGCCGGGGTGGTGCTTGCTGCGGCGGGTTTGTCCTTGTCGCCATCGACCTCGCGCACATCGGGCTTGGCCCAGGTGCCGGTGACGCGGTAGCCGTAAGTGAAGGCTTTCATCAGCGGCTTGCGCGCAATCAGCTGGGCGATGAAGGTGCCCAGGCCGATGGCGGGGTTGATCAAAGCATAGGCCAGCGAGGCCGAGCCAGCGTTGATCTCGGGTACGACGATCACATACAGGTCCTGGGTTTCCTGCGCGAGGTTGGCGCTGCCGTCGATGAACACGGTGGCGGCCACGCCGCTCATCTTGAAGTCGTGGGTGGTGGCGATGCCGTCCTGCACCTGCACGTCGGTGCCCATCTTGTCGAAGACGAAGCCGGACTCGAACAAGTCGCTGAAGTTGAACAGCAGCCGGCGCGGCAGGCTTTGCAGGCTGAGCACGCCCAACAGCTTGGCGATGCCGGGGTCGGCCTTGAGGAACTGGCCCTTGCCGAGGTCGAGGCTGAACTGCCCCGACAAGGTTGGGTAGTCGGGCGACAGGGGCGACCCAATCCACGTCACCGTGCCCTGCATCGTGCCCTTGCCGCCCTTGAGCAGGCCGGGCTTGCCCAGCCGCGCCAGCAGCGAGCCGGCGTCCTGAATGGCGAGCTTGAAGCCGATGGAGGTGCGCCGCGGCGCCAGGTTGCCCGCCGCAGCCGCCGTTGCGGTCGCCGCTCCGGTCGCGGCCCAATCGCCGACCCCGGTGAGGGTGGCGTCGGGCGAGTCGAGCGCGAAGCGGTCGAGGCGCCATTCCTTCACGCCGCCCTGGTCGCGGTTGGTGGCCTGCACTTCCAGCCGGCTGAAGGCGTGGCCGTGGAGGTCGACGTTGTCGGCCACCACATTCAGCGCCGGCATGTTGCGCGGCTGCCGCTCCAGCATGCGTTCGACATCCGGATCGGCATTCTTCGGCAGGCTCAAATGCGTGAGGCGGGCGGTGATGCTGCCGGGCGCGTCGCCCTGGCCCATCTGCCAGGCCACCGCGCCCGCCATCTGCCGGCTGGCGAGATTGGCCTGCCACAGCGAGCCGCTGCGCGTGGCGCCCAGCACCACGTTGTCGAACACGCGGCCCGACACGGTGAGGCGGCCCACCCGCAGGGCCAGGGTTTGCGGCAAGTAGCCCGACACATCGGCGCCCGAAACCTGGCCGCCGAAAGCAGCTTGCGCACTGCCCGAGGCGGAGAGAGCCCGCTGCCAGGCATCCACATCCAGCAGTGGCAGCACCACGCTGGCCTGCACCCCGCTGGCTGGCTGCACCAGTTCAGCCTGGGGACCGAGGGCGATGCCGCCGCTTTGCAGCACCGCGCCCTGTGGCGTGATGTTGCGCACGAAACGCGCGCGCAAATCGCCGCCGAGGTCGATGCGCCAGAGGCTCTGCACCGTGTCCGTCGCGGCGGCGGCCGTGTCGATGCTCTGGCTGAAATGGAGGGTGTCGGTCGCGTCGGCCGGCTTGCCCAGCGGTGGTGGCAGGTCGATGGCCATGCCCACCAGGCTGCTCTGCAACTGCACCTGCGGCTGCAAACCCTGCGGGGTGTGCGCCACATGGATCTGGGCGGTGTAGCGCGCCTGCCCCTGCAGGTGGTGCAGCAGGTCGGACCATTGCGCCAGCCGTGGCGCGGCCTGCAAGGCCTGCGAGGTGGTGATTCCGTTGGCGACGAGGGCCAGCGCCTGGCCACCGCCCTGGCCACCGCTCAACTGCAGCGGCCCACCGAGAAAGTTCTGCGCCGTGAGCTGCAGCTTGAAGCCGCTGTCGGTGAAGTTCACCTGTCCACGCACGCCATCGAACGGCGGCAGGCTGGGCAGGTAATCCACCTGGTCGCCCTGCAGTTGGAGCTGGCCGCTCACGCTGGACTGTTTCATGTCGTGGAAGGGCAATTGCAGCGCCAGATCGAGCTGCACGGGGCCGCTGGCCTGCACCTGGCTGAGCGCATGGCCGAGCATGGCGTCGAGCGGGCTTTCGCGCACATAGCGCAGCGCGTCTGCGGCCTGGGCCTGGGCCTGGCCGCTGGCGCTGAGCACCGGCTTGGCAAAGTCGGCCAGGCTCAGGTTCACCTGCTTCAGGCTGGCGCCATAGACCCGGGCCGAAACGCCCTTGGCCTGCAGGCTGTGGCCGGTGAATTCCAGCAGGCCGTTGATGCGGCTGAACACGGGCCACTGGGCGTTGGCGTGCACGTTGTCGGCCCGCGCCTGCTCGCCCTTGGGCAGGATGTGGAGTGGCGCGGCGTTGAACACGCCGTTCTCGATGCGCGCCTTGACGCTGAAGCTGCCGGGGCTGCCCGGCTTGTTGAAGGGAAAGTCGGCCAGCGGGCCGTGCACGACGAAGCGCACGTCACGCGAACTGCCGCCGGCGATGGCCGTGCGCAGAAAATCGCGCGTCGCCTCGGGAATGCCCAGCGGCAGGTAAGTGGGCACGGCACGGGCGTCGGCGCGGGTCAGCTGCGCGTTCAGGTCGAGCAGGCCGGGGCCATGCGCCTGGGTGGTGTAGCGAAAGCTGGCGCTGCCGGCGGCGTCCGGCGTTGCCAGTTGCAGGCGCGCGGTCTGCGCGGTCCATTGCCCGTCGGGCTGGCGGCTCCAGCTCAGCCGGGTGGCGAGTTGCTGCACGCTGAAACGCGGCGCCTCGAAGACGGTGGGCAGGGCGATGCTGCCTCGCTGCAGGCGCAAATCGGCCTGGCCGCTGTTCTGGTCGGCCTGGACGCTGCCGCTCAAACCCTCCACGCCGGGCAAGCCGCGTGGCAGGCCGCTGGTCTGGGCGGCAACGGCACCCACGGTGGCACCCTCAGCGCCCCCCTCGGCGATGGGCAGGCCCCGCGCCGCGTCCGTTGCGGGCACCTGCCCTGGGCTGTTCCAGCCCAGCCCGCTGAAGCTGGCTTGCAGCGTGTAGCTCGCCGGCAGCGCGCTTGCCGCGGCGCCAGGCTGGTCTTGCCAGTTGAGCTTGAGTCGATCGATGCGGCCGCGCGGCTGCAGTTGCTCCAGGCGCGCATGCCATGCGGCTGGCAATGGCAGGTGCTGCGCCACGGCGGACAGCGCCGCGAGTTCCAGCGCCCCGGTGCTGAGGCTGCCGCTGGCGCCCTCGCCGGGCGGATGCTGCAGCCGCAGGCTGGCGTTCACCGCGGGGAAGCGCTGGCCTTGCGCGGTGGTGAACCGCAGCCCGGTCACGCCGAGTTGCAGCCCGCCTGCCAACGGCTTGCCGCTGACGCGCCCGCGCACCTCCGCCAGCGCCAGCGTTGGCAGCGCCGGGTCGAGTTGGGCCTGGGCGTTGCGCAAAGCCACGTCGGCCGTGACCTGCCCCAGGTTGAATTGCTGGCCGACGTCGACCCAGGCGCGCAGCGCCCCGGTGCCGCCTTGCACCTGCAGCGGCAGCGGCAGGTAGCGCGCCAACTGGCCGAGATCGACGCGCGGCAAGTCGGCCCAGAGCGTGCCTTGCCAGCGCGCCAGGTCACCGGTGTGGCGCAGGAAAAAAGGCTGGCGGAAATCGGCCTTGACATCGAAAGGCGCTGCAAGCCCCGGCGGCGGCGTGGCCGTGAGCGCGGCACGGTGGTGCAGCAGGCCGTTGTTCAGTTCCAGGTTGACGTCACGCAGCAACAGGGGCGGGGCGCCGCGCGCCTGATCGGTCCAGGTGATCTGGCTGTGCTGGATCAGGATCTGGTCCTGCTTGAACAACCAGTCGGCGAAGCGCTGGCCAGCGCCGCTGCCCGAGGCGCTCAGGTTGAAGCGGATGCCGCCGACGTCGAGATGGCTCGCGTCCGGCCGGGTGATGCTGAGTTGCGCGCCGCGAATGACCAGCTGATCAAAACTCAGCTGCAGCCGCGGCAGGCTTTTCCACGAGGGCAGCGCCTCCACCGAGGCGAACTGCAAGGCGGGCCGGCCTTGGGGATTGTCGATCACCAGGTTGCGCAGCGACAGTGTCGGCAGCAGCCCGGTCCACTGGCTTTGCACCGCGCCGATATGCACCGGCAGGCCGAGCGCGCGGCTGCTGGCCTGTTCCATCCACGGGATGAATTCCTGCGCGTTGGGCAGCACCGCGTAGCGCAGGGTCAGCAGCCCGACGGCCAGCAACAGATAGCTGATGACCACCAGGGCAATGGCGGCTTCCAGCAGGCGGGTGGCCAGTTTGAGGGAGATGTGCAGGGCGGACACGGGCCGTTCTCGATTCGGGTGGCGTCGCCATCGTGACGTGGATCGCTGCACCACGATGGCCCATGGTAGTGAACGCGCCAGCCCAGGCTGCGCGCACTGGTTTGTCGCCGCGTTGTCACGTCGGGTGGATGTCGTGCGACATCCACGCAACATGGCTGCGCCGGCGCAAGACCCAACCGCAGCAATGGGCGCGCGGCTGCAATATGCTGCGGCCCATCAAGCAATTCGCTTGGCTTGGGCTCTGCGGCCCAACCCGTTCATGCAACTCGACGCGTTCTCCCGTTTTCACCGCCGCCACGCCACCCGCCTGGACGATGTGCTCGCCCTGTGGCCGGCCGGCTTGCCGAGCCGGGCCGAGATCGACGCCGCCATTGGCGCCCTCCAGCCGCATCAACCCCTGGCCGCCACGCTGCGCCGCGTGCGCAACGCGCTGATGCTGCGGCTCATCGAACAGGACGTGCTTCACGACGCGCCGCTTGCGCAGGTGTGCCGCTGCATCAGCGACATGGCCGAAAGCGCCATCGCCCACGCCCTGCAGCACGCCAGCGCCGAACTCGAACCCCGCCACGGCACGCCGCGCACGCCCGAGGGCGCCGTGGCGCAGTGCCTGGTGGTGGGCATGGGCAAGCTGGGCGGGGCTGAACTCAATGTCTCGTCGGACATCGACCTGGTGTTCGTCTACGACCTCGACGGCGAGTCCGACGGCCCGGTGCCGCTGTCGAATTTCGACTATTTCTCGCAACTCGTGCGCCGCGTCGTGCCGCTGCTGTCGGACCCGACGGCCGACGGCTTCGTCTTCCGCGTCG
Source organism: Thiomonas sp. (assembly GCF_054608695.1). NCBI lineage: Bacteria > Pseudomonadati > Pseudomonadota > Betaproteobacteria > Burkholderiales > Thiomonas > Thiomonas sp. The sequence continues at coordinate 4,604 of NZ_JBTRXV010000053.1, read as the reverse complement.
ACACCCGCCTGCGGCCCAATGGCGACAGCGGCCCGCCGGTGGTCAGCCTGGCCATGCTGGAAGAGTATTTTCAGGTGCAGGGGCGCGAGTGGGAACGCTTCGCCTGGCTCAAGAGCCGCGTGGTCTCGCCGGTTGCGAGCAGCCAGGCGCAAGTGGCCTCGCAAGCGCTCGAAGCCGTGGTCGAGTCCTTCGTGTGGCGCCGCTACCTGGATTTCGCCATGCTCGAAGCCCTGCGCAGCCTGCACCGGCAGATTCGCATCGAGGCCATCAAACGCGCCGCCGCGCGCCCCGACAAGGCCAACGACGTCAAGCTGGGGCGCGGCGGCATCCGCGAAATCGAATTCATCGTGCAACTGCTGCAGGTGGTGCGCGGCGGCCGATTGCCACAGATACGCTGCCGCAACACCCTGCAGGCGCTGCCACTGCTGGTGGAGGCCGGACTGCTGCCGGCGGACACCGGCGTGCGTCTTGCCGAGAGCTACACCTTCCTGCGCCGGCTGGAACATCGCATCCAGTACCTGGACGACGCCCAGACCCACAGCCTGCCGACCGACGACACCGACCTCGACCACCTCGCCCAGGCCATGGGCCCGGCCTTGCTGGCCGCTCATCCCCAGGTCAAGCGCCCGACCTGCGGGCTGCTGCGCGAACTCGACGCGGTGCGCGAATTCGTCGCCGGCGAGTTCGACGCCCTGCTGCATGCCGGGCCGCGTTGCGTCGGCTGCAAGAAACCGGCCGACTCGCTCGATGCGCTGCGCCACAGCCTGGCCAAATCGGGCATTGCCGGCGAGGCCAGCCATGCGCGGCTGAAGGCGCTGGAGCACTCGCCGCGCTACACGGCGCTGACCGAGGCCGGGCGGGGGCGCATGCTGCGGGTGATCGAACGCGGCATCGCCATCGCCGCCAGCAGCCGCGACCCCGACCTGACGCTGGCGCGCCTGCTCGACGTGTTGGAGGCCATCGGCCGGCGCGAAACCTATCTCGCCTTCTTCGCCGAGCAGCCGCAGGCGCTGACCCGCCTCATCAGCGCGCTCGACGCCTCGAGCTGGGCGGCCGACTACATCAAGCGCAACCCCATGGTGGTGGACGAACTGCTCGACGCGCCGCGCGAGCGCTTCAAGGTGGAAGACTGCATCGCCTACTGCGAGCAGCAACGCACCCGCTTGCTCAAGCGCACCGCCTGGGATGCGGGCGAAGGCCTGGACATCATCCGCCGCGGCTTTCACACCGAGCTGTTCCGCACCCTGGTGCGCGATCTCTCCGGTCAGCTCACGGTCGAGCAGGTGGCCGACGATCTCTCCGCCCTGGCCGATGCGAGCATCAACCAGGCCATCCGCTGGTGCTGGAACGAGATGCCCCAGCGCCACCGCGAGCAACCCGCTTTCGCCGTCATCGCCTACGGCAAGCTCGGCGGCAAGGAGCTGGGCTACGGCAGCGACCTCGACCTCGTGTTCCTGTTCGACGACCCCCACCCCGACGCGCCCGAACGCTACGGCGCCTTCGCCCGCAAGCTGGTGTGGTGGCTCACCGCCACGACCGCCGCCGGTCACCTGTTCGAGATCGACACCCGGCTGCGCCCCAACGGCAACGCCGGCCTGCTGGTGACCACGCTCGACGCCTTTGCCGCGTACCAGCTCGGCCGCGGCAGCAACACCGCCTGGACCTGGGAACATCAAGCCCTGACGCGAGCGCGCTGCTGCGCCGGCGATGCCGGCATCGGCGCGCGTTTCGAGGCCATTCGCGAGCAGGTGCTGCGCATGCCGCGCGACGCCGCGGCGCTGCGCCATGAAATCATCGCCATGCGCCGCAAGGTGGCCGATGGCCACCCCAACCGCACGGCGCTGTTCGACCTGAAGCACGACGAAGGCGGCATGGTCGATGTGGAGTTCGCCGTGCAGGCGCTGGTGCTGGAACACGCCCCGGCACATGCCGAACTGGTGGCCGACGTCGGCAATATCGCCCTGCTGCAGCGGGCCGAGGCGCTGGGCTTGCTGCCTGCGGGCGTGGGCCGGGCCGCGGCGGACGCCTACCGCCAGTTGCGCAAATTGCAGCATCAGGCGCGCCTGAGCGGCGCCCTGCATGCGGCTCATGTGCTGCCCGAAGTCGTGGGCCACGAACGCGCTGCCGTGCGCGCGCTCACGGCAGCGGTGTTCGGCGCGACACCTTCAGCCGAACAGCTGTCCGAACAGCAGTCACGGCACCTTGCCGCGCCGACGCTGCGGGCGTGAGCGAAAGCGCCAAAACGACCGCTTTGCTACGATGCGGCGATGAACAGCCTGACCGAACTTCGCCGCCACAGCGCCATCGCCGCCGACACTGCCGAGTACCTGCAACTGCCCCGGCTGCAGCCGCAGGACGCCACCACCAACCCCAGCCTGGTGCTGCGCGCCGCGCGTCTGGCGGACTACGCGCACGTGCTGCAATCCCCTGAGGTTGGTGACGCCGCGCGTCATGACCCCGACTTGGCGATGGACCGCCTGCTGGTGCGCTTCGGCTGCGAGATCCTGCAGCGCGTTCCCGGGCGCGTCTCCACCGAGATCGACGCCAGGCTGTCGCACGACACCCAGGCCACAGTGGCGCGCGCGCGCCGCATCATCGCGCTCTACGCCGCAAGCGGCGTGGCCCACGAGCGCGTGCTGATCAAAATCGCCACCACCTGGGAAGGCATCGAGGCGGCGCGGCTTCTGGCGGCCGAGGGCATCGCCTGCAACATGACCCTGCTGTTTTCCTTCGCCCAGGCGCGCGCCTGTGCCGCCGCAGGGGTGCAGCTCATTTCGCCCTTCGTCGGCCGCATCACCGACTGGTATCGCCAGCAGGCCGGCACCGCCTGGAACGCCGGGGCCATGCGCGGACCGAACGACCCCGGGGTGCAGGCGCTGCTGCGCATCTGGCGTTTCTACAAGGCGCGCGGCATCGCCACGGAGGTGATGGGCGCGAGCTTTCGCGAACCCGCGCAGATCGCCGCCATCGCCGGCTGCGAGCTGCTCACCGTGTCGCCGGCCCTGCTGGACGCGCTGGCGCAATCCACCGAGCCCATGCCGCGGCAACTCGATCCGCAGAACGCCGGCACCCCGGAGGACGACGCACCGCTGCCGCTGACGCGAGCGCAGTTCGACGCCGCACTCGGCGCCGACCCGATGAGCAACGCCAAGCTCGCCGAAGGCATCGCGCAGTTCAGCGCCGATACCGTCGCGCTGCTGGACTCGCTGCGGGCCTGAGCCTGGCGCGCACGGCCTGCGCGCGCCCCGCAAACCCCTTTCCCTTCCTTCCACCCGCATGGCCCGCCTGCATCTGCCCGGGCCGCTGTCGGCGGGCCTGCTCGATTTGCCACGCGACATCGTCCGCCATGTGCAGGCGCTGCGCCTGCGCGTCGGCGACGATCTCACCTTGTTCGACGGCCGCGGTGGCGAGTGGCAAGGCCCCCTGGTCAGCCCGCCGCCAGCGGCGCGCGTCGAACTCCTGCGCCATGTCGCGGTGGAGCGTGAACTGCCCTGGGCGGTGACCCTGGCGGTGGGCATGCCGGCCAACGAACGCATGGACTGGTTGGTGGAAAAAGCCACCGAACTCGGCGCTGCGCAGGTGCAGCCGCTGATGACCGTGCGGTCGGTGCTGCGGCTGGACGGCGAGCGCGCCGCGCGCCGCGCCGCGCACTGGCAGGCCGTGGCGCAAGCAGCGTGCGAACAATGCGGCCGCAACCGCCTGCCACAGATCGCCATACCCACGCGCCTCGACACCTGGTTGGCCAGCCTGCCACCGGCAACACTCAGCGGCTCTGGCGCGGCGGGGCGCTGCATGTTGGCGGCCCCCGGCGAAGGCCAGGCGCTGCCCTTCGCCGCCTGGGCCGCAGGGTTGGCCAGCAGCCAAAACCTGCTGGCGCTGAGTGGCCCCGAAGGCGGACTGAGCGCGGATGAGATCGCCCTGGCGCAACGCGCGGGTTTTGTCGCCGTCAGCCTCGGGCCGCGGGTTTTGCGCGCCGAAACGGCACCGCTGGCGCTGCTGGCGGCACTGGCCGCGCAAGTTCCGCCGCACTGATGGGCGGCGGCGCGGCGACCGGCTCCACGGCAGCCGGCGACACCCTCCCGGGCAAAACCAGATCAGCATGCGCTGCCTGCGATCCCAGCGGTTGCATGCTGCCGAACTCCCGCGCGAGATAAGCCTCGCCATGCTCCAGCACGAAATAGCGAAAGGCTTCGGCCGAAGGCGAGAGCATCTTGCTTGAGGTATTGACCACATGCCAGCGCCGCACCAGCGGCAAGCCCTCCAGATCGGGCACGCCGATCATGCTGGCGCGCAATTCCATGCCAATGCTGTGCAGCGACAGGAAGCTGATGCCCATGCCCGACATCACCGCCTGCTTGATGGTCTCGTTGCTCGCCAGTTCCATCTCCGTGCGAACCTCCACCCGGTATTCGCGCAAGTATTCCTCCATCGCGGTGCGCGTGCCCGAGCCGCTCTCGCGAATGATGAAGCCATAGTTGGACAGCGCGCTGGCCGGGCTCTGCTCGCCGAACATCAGCGGATGATCCGGCGCGCAGACGATGCCCAGCGGGTGCGCCGCGAACGGCTCGGACCGGGTTGCGATTTCGCGCGGCGGCCGGCCCATG
>NZ_JBTRXV010000052.1:0-28479 GCF_054608695.1 Thiomonas sp. | reverse complement strand
CGCCTCGGGCGGTCTGCGGCGTTGCAAATCCGCGCCATAGCTTGGGCTATGGCTGTGGTTTGCGCCTTGCATCCCATCCCGATGCAAGGCGCGCTGCATCACGGGAACTTGTTCAGCGTCGCCTTAGACTGTGCTTAACCGCCCTGAACCACCCCGGGCAGCGCTGCTGCCGCTCGCTGCTGCCGCTTTTTCGCCCCGTTGGCGCACAGCCCTTGGCCATACTCGAAACGTCCCCAAACCCCGCGCCGAACACGCGCCTGCCCCGCACCGTCTGGCTGCTCGGCTGGGTGAGTCTGTTCATGGACATGTCGTCCGAACTCATCCACGCGGTGCTGCCGGTTTACATGACCAGCGTGCTCGGCTTGAGCGTCGTGGTCGTCGGGCTGGTGGAAGGCCTTGCCGAAGCCACGGCCTCGGTGCTCAAGGCGTTTTCCGGCGCGCTGTCCGACCGCCTGGGCAAGCGCAAGCTGCTGGCGGTTCTGGGCTATGGACTTTCGGCCGCGACCAAGCCGCTGTTCCCGCTGGCATCGGGCGCGACGGAAGTGATCGCCGCGCGCTTCATCGACCGCATCGGCAAAGGCATTCGCGGCGCACCGCGCGATGCGCTGCTGGCCGATGCCACGCCCGAGCCGTTGCGCAACGCCGCCTACGGTTTGCGCCAGAGCATGGACACGGTGGGCGCTTTCCTCGGACCGCTGGCCGCTATCGGCCTGCTCTGGTGGCTGCACGACCGGCTGCGATTGCTGTTGTGGTTCGGTGTGCTGCCGGCCGTGGTGGCGGTGGGCATTCTCGTATTCGGGGTGCGTGAACCGGCGAACTTGGGCGCGCGCTCCGCTGCCTCCCGCAGCAAACAGCCGGGGGTGGACAAAGCGCCGCGCTTCGCCGTGGTCCGCAGCCTGCCGCGCCCCTACTGGGGCGTGGTGGCCTTGGCCGGCGTCTTCACCCTGGCCCGTTTGTCCGAGGCCTTTCTGGTGCTGCGCGGTCAACAGCAGGGTGTGCCCTTGTTGTGGATTCCGCTCGTCACCCTGCTGTTCAGCCTGGTGTATGCAGCAAGCGCCTACCCCGCCGGCGTGCTGGCGCAGCGTTACGGCCGGCGCGTCTTGCTGATGTCGGGGATGGGGGTGTTGCTCGCATCCATGCTGCTGCTGGCGCTGCCCGGCATGCCGGCACTTTGGCTGGGCGTGGCGCTGTACGGACTGCACCTGGGACTGACACAGGGGGTGTTCGCAGCCGCCGTGGCGGCCGCCGCGCCACAGACTCTGCGCGGTACGGCGTTCGGGGTGTACTACCTCATCAGCGGTTTGCTGCAATTGCTTGCCGGGTTCGGCGCGGGTTGGCTATGGCAAGACTTCGGCGCGCCCTACGCCTTCGGCACCGGGGCGGCACTGGCGGCAGGCGCCTTGATGCTGGCCGCATGGCAGAGCAGGGCGCGGTTCGGCTGAAGCCGCCTGGGTGAAGGGTCGGATCGGGCCTGCAAACTTGCCGCTGAATGGGCACAATGCGGTTTGATTTGCACGCCCATCAAAACCATTTCCGGAGACCACCATGACCACCACCCACGCCATTCGCATCGATCGCACCGGCGGCCCCGAAGTCCTGCAGTGGCAGGAGTTGCCGCTGGGCAACCCGGGCCCCGGTGAAGTGCGCGTGCGCCACGGCGCCGTAGGCGTGAACTTCATCGACGTCTATCACCGCACCGGCCTCTATCCGCTGCAGTTCCCGGCCGGACTCGGCCTGGAAGCCGCGGGAACCGTGGAGGCCGTGGGCGAGGGCGTGACCAGCTTCGCGCCCGGCGACCGCGTGGCCTACTGCAACGGCCCGACCGGAGCCTACGCGCAGGCGCGGGTGATGCCGGCACGGGTGCTGGTGAAGCTGCCGGATGCGATCGCCTTCGATACCGCCGCAGCCATGATGCTCAAGGGCTTGACCGCCCAGTTCCTGCTGCGCCGCACCCGCAAGCTGCAGGCTGGCGATGTCGCCCTGTTCCACGCCGCAGCCGGCGGTGTCGGCCTGATCGCCGGGCAATGGGCACGGGCGCTGGGCGTGCAACTCATCGGCACCGCCGGCAGCGACGAAAAGTGCCGCCTGGCGCTGCAAAACGGCTATGCCCATTGCATCAACTACCGCAGCTACGACCTGGTGTCGCGCGTCAAGGAGCTGACTGGCGGCAAGGGCGTTGCGGTGGTGTACGACTCGGTCGGCCGCGACACCTGGGAGCGCTCGCTCGCCTGCCTGCAACCCTTCGGCCTGATGGTCAGCTTCGGCAATGCCTCCGGCCCGGTGCCACCGGTGACCCTCACCGACCTGGCGGCCAAGGGTTCGCTCTACGTCACCCGGCCGACCTTGATGACCCATATCGCCGACCGCGACACGCTGGAACAGATGGCCGCGGAATTGTTCGCCGTGGTCGGCTCGGGGCAGGTCAAGCCGCTCATCGGCCAGCGCTTCGCCCTGCGCGATGCGGCGCAGGCGCACATCGCGCTGGAAAGCCGCGCCACCACCGGCAGCATCGTGCTTGAACCCTGAGCGGATGGACGACGCGCCTTGCGAGGCGCCGCGTGCCTCAGCCCGCGTCGCCCTTGCGCTTGCGCGTCTGGCGCCATTCGTCCAGCAGCAGCAAGACGGCTCCCACGAAGATGGAGCTGTCGGCCAGGTTGAACGCGGGCCAGTGCCATTGCCGGCCGCCGACGGTGATGTAGAAATCGAGAAAGTCGGTGACATGGCCCCACACCAGGCGGTCGGCGACATTCCCCAGGGCACCGCCGAGGATCAGCGCCAGCGCAAGGCTGAACAGCGTCTTGCCGCGATGCCGGAACAGCAGCCAGACGATGAGCGCGGAAGCGGCCAGACTCAGCGCGGTGAACAGCCAGCGCTGCCAGCCCGCGGCCCCGGCGAGAAAGGAAAAAGCGGCGCCCGGATTCTCGAAGTGCACCAGGTTGAAAAACCCGGTGATGGGACGGCTAGCATAGAGCGGCAAGTCCTGCGTGATCAGCCATTTGCTGAACTGGTCGAGCGCCAGCACCAAGGCTGCCGTGAGCAACCAGGGCCAGACCTTGGGGTGCGCGTTGGACGCGGATTTGGGCGTTGAGTCGGACGAAGGCGCGCGGCTGGGCTGGTTCATGGATGGGGTGGGTCAGGATGAGCGTGGCGGAATGCTGGTCGCGCAATGGTGTGCGGCGTGCTGTCAGGTCCGGCCGCCTCAGGCAAACCGGCGCACCTCGCCCGGCCCTTGCAGATTGCCCACGCAGCGCAGGCACAGCCCGGGGTGGCCGGCATCGGCACCGACATCGGTTTCCCAATGCCAGCAGCGCTCGCATTTGCTGGCCCCGGCAGCATCGGCCGCCTGCACCTGCACGGCCAGTTCGCTGCCCTCCAGGAGTCTGGCCTGCGAGGTGATGAAGGCGAACTTGAGTTCATCCTGCAAGCTGGCGAGCAGGGCATGGTCGGGCCCGGGCGCCGTGAGGTCCACCCAGGCCTGCAGCGACGAGCCGAGCTTGCCTTCGGTGCGCACGGTTTCCACCGCGCGGTTGACCTCGTCGCGCACCGCGCGCACGCGCGCCCATTTGGCCAGCAATGCAGCAGCATCAGCCGGCTCCGGCAGGGCGTGATAAGTCTCGACGAAGATGCTGCCGGTCTCGGCGGCACGGGCCGGGGCGAAGTGGCGCCATGCTTCTTCCGCGGTGAAGCTGAGGAAGGGGGCAATCCAGCGCAGCATGGCATGGGTGAGATGCCACAGCGCCGTCTGCGCGCTGCGCCGCGGCAGGCCCTGGGCCGGGGTGGTGTAGAGCCGGTCCTTGAGCACGTCGAGGTAGAAGCCGCCGAGGTCTTCGGAGCAGAAGATGAGCAGCTTGGCCACGACCGGATGGAATTCGTAGGCCTCGTAATGCTGCAGCACCGTGGCCTGGAATTCGCCAGCGCGGGCCAGCGCCCAGCGGTCGATCTCTAGCATCTGCTCCACCGCAACGGCCTGGGTGGCGGGGTCGAAATCGGCCACGTTGGCGAGCAGGAAGCGCAGGGTGTTGCGCACGCGGCGGTAGCTGTCGACCACGCGCGCGAGGATTTTGTCGTCGCCGGCGATGTCGCCCGAGTAGTCGCTGGAGGCCACCCACAGGCGGATGATTTCCGCACCCAGCTTCTTGCTGGTTTCCAGCGGATCCACGCCATTGCCCAGCGATTTGCTCATCTTGCGACCCTGGCTGTCGACGGTGAAGCCGTGGGTCAGCAGGCTCTTGTAGGGCGCGCGGCCTTCCAGCGCGCAGGCCAGCAGCAGCGAGCTGTGGAACCAGCCGCGGTGCTGGTCATGGCCTTCCAGGTAGAGGTCGGCCTCGGGCCCGGTGTCGTGGTGGGCCTCGGGGTGGGTGCCGCGCAGGACGTGGAAAAAGGTCGAGCCCGAGTCGAACCACACCTCGAGAATGTCGCTGCTCTTGATGTAGTGCGGCGCGTCGCCGGGGCCGAGGATGTCCTCGGCCGTGACGCGGCTCCAGGCCTCGATGCCGCCCTGCTCGACCAGGGCGGCCGCCTGGTCGAGGATGCCCATGGTGCGCGGGTGCAGCTCGCCCGTGTCCTTGTGCAGGAAGAAGGGCAGCGGCACGCCCCAGGCGCGCTGGCGCGAGATGCACCAGTCGGGCCGGTTGGCGATCATGTCGCGCAGCCGGGCGCGCCCGTTCTCGGGATAGAAGCCGGTGTGGTCGATGGCGTCCAGCGCCATCTGCCGCAGGGTCTTGGGCGCCTTGTCCTTGGTGAACACGCCCACGCCTTCGTCCATGCGGATGAACCATTGCGCCGCGGCGCGGTAGATCACCGGGCTCTTGTGGCGCCAGCAATGCGGGTAGCTGTGCTGGATGTCGTGGGTGGCGAGCAGCCTGCCGGCCTGGCGCAAGGCCTCGATGATGACCGGCGTGGCTTTCCAGATGTGCATGCCGCCGAACAGCGGCAGGTCGGCGGCGTACACACCGTCACCCTGCACCGGGTTGAGGATGGCGTCGATGGCCACGCCGTGGGCGACGCAGGAGTTGAAGTCTTCCACGCCATAGGCGGGCGAGGAGTGCACGATGCCGGTGCCGTCTTCCGCCGTGGCGTAGTCGGCGAGAAAGACCGGACTCGGCCTGTCATAGCCGGGATGCACCGCGCTGAGCGGGTGGCGGAACGCAATGCCGCCCAGGCCCCGTCCCTTGGTGGTGGCGACGACGCGGCCTTCGAGCCCATAGCGCTGCAGGCAGTCCTCGACCCGCGCCGCGGCCAGCAGCAGCAGGCCGCGTGCGGTGTCCACCAGGCAGTAGTCGAGTCCGGGGTTGAGGTTGAGCGCCTGGTTGGCGGGCAGGGTCCAGGCGGTGGTGGTCCAGATGACGGCGTAGGCGTCCTGGTCCAGCCTGGGCAGGCCGAAAGCGGCAGCGAGTTTTTCGGGCTCGGCGCACAGAAAACCCACGTCCAGGGTCTGGGACTTCTTGTCGGCGTATTCGATCTCGAACTCGGCCAGCGAGGAGTGGCAGTCGAAACACCAGTGCACCGGCTTGAGGCCGCGGTAGACGAAGCCGCGTTCGATCACGCGCTTGAAGGCGCGGATCTCGCCGGCCTCGTTCGCCGGGTCCATGGTGCGGTAGGGGTGGTCCCAGTCGCCCAGCACGCCCAGGCGCTTGAAGTCGGCCATCTGCTGCGCGATCTGCTCGGCGGCGTAGGCGCGGCTCTTGGCCTGCATGTCGTCGCGGCTCAGATTGCGGCCATATTTCTTCTCGATGGCATTCTCGATCGGCAGGCCATGACAGTCCCAGCCCGGGACGTACAGCGCGTCGAATCCGGCGAGCTGGCGCGCCTTGGTGATCATGTCCTTGAGCACCTTGTTCACGGCGTGGCCCATGTGGATCTGGCCGTTGGCGTAGGGCGGGCCGTCGTGCAGGATGAACTTCGGCCGCCCGACGCGGGCCGCGCGCAGGCGCTGGTACACGCCATGGGCCTCCCACTGCGCAATCCAGCCCGGCTCGCGCTTGGGCAGGTCGCCGCGCATCGGAAAGGCGGTGTCGGGCAGGTTGAGCGTGGCGCGGTAATCGGGTTTGGAATCAGTCATGGCGAGAGCGGGGCGCCGGGAGGGCGCGAACGGAAGGGGTGGAGTGCGAGGCCGCAACAGGGCTGCGGGCCCGCGACGCGAATGCCGGGGCTCGCGTCAAATTCGGGATGAACTGGTGTGGCGGCGGGTGATCGCGAACCAGGCGCGCGCCTGCTGCACATCGGCGGCGATGGCCGCGGTCAGGGCATCCAGCGAGTCGTAGTGCGCTTCATCGCGCAATTTATGCAGCAGTTCCACGCGGACGAGTTTACCGTAGGCATCTCCCACCCAATCGAGCACATAGGTCTCCAGCAGCACCCGGCCCGAGTCGTCCACCGTGGGGCGCAGCCCCAGGCTGGCAACGCCGTCCAGGGGCTGCTCGGCCAGGCCGTGCACACGCACGGCGAAGATGCCACGCGCCGCAGGACGGGCATGCGCCAGGCGCAGGTTGAGGGTCGGAAAGCCCAGCGTGCGCCCCAACTTGCGCCCATGCTGCACATGGCCGGAAATGGCGTAGGGCCGGTCGAGCAGGCTCGCCGCCAGAGTCATGTCACCGCTGGCCAGGGCCTGTCGCACGGCGGAGCTGGAAACGCGCCGCCCATGCACTTCATAGGCGTTCAAGCGGGCCACGTCGAAGCCCAGGCGCAGACCTTGCGCGTCGAGCATGGCGTAGTCGCCAGCGCGCTTGGCGCCGAAGCGAAAGTCGTCGCCAACCAGCACATAGCGCGCATGCAGCCCGTCGAGCAGCACTTGCTGGATGAAGTCCTGGGCTGGCAGAGATGCCAGTTGCTGGTTGAAGCGCAGCACGACCACGCGATCAATGCCGCAGCGCTCCAATTCCGCCAGCTTGTCACGCAGGCCGGCCACGCGCGCTGGAGCCAGATCCGGCATGCCTTGCATGGCGGCGAAATAGTCGCGCGGATGGGGCTCGAAGGTCAACACGCAGGAGGCCAGCTTGCGATGCCGCGCCTCGCTCACCAGCAAGGCGAGCATGGCCTGGTGCCCGCGGTGGACACCATCGAAATTGCCGATGCTGACAGCGCTGGGTGTCGCCAGCGCCGCGTGATGAAAGCCGCGAAAAACCTGCATGGGAGGTGGTGCTCGTCGAGTCAACACAGCCACCCTGTGGCACCGGGGCAACGGTGCGCTGGTCGGCTGTTGGGGATTTGTGGCGTGCTTCGCACGATGCACTTGCAAACACACCAATCGGTGTATAGTAGATCCTGCAGTCGCTTCAAGACGGGTAGTTTCTACCTACAGTTAGGTTTCATGAGTTTCAATACACCGGCTGGGCTTGTTGAAGATTTGCATTCTTCTTAATGTTCAAGATTCGAAAGGATGATTATGCCCACCGGCATCGTGAAATGGTTCAATGAAAGCAAGGGTTTTGGCTTTATCAAACCCGACGAAGGCGGCGAAGACCTGTTCGCTCACTTCAGTGAAATCCAATCCAAGGGTTTCCGTACCCTGCAAGAAAATCAGCGCGTGGAATTCACCGTGAAGGCTGGCCCCAAGGGCCCGCAAGCTTCACAGATCCGCCCCATCTGAGATCAAAGTTTTCTGCTTGCGGCGCACTGCGGGGTTCCTCTCGCCGCGTCGCCCCAGGCTCTGAAAAACCGGCTCCTCGAGCCGGTTTTTTTATGATCACGCGCGTTGGTCCGCCCTGCATGGCGCGGCCGTCCCTGGAGACAGCGTGCTAGAACAGTGGATTCACGATTGGGGCTATGCAGCCGTCGCCGTGGGCGCATTTGCCGAAGGCGAAACCGTGTTGCTGGCCGCGGGCTACGCAGCCCATCGTGGCCTGCTCAATTGGGGGCTGGTCGTCTTGGTGGCGGCGCTTGCAGCCACCCTGGGCGATCAATTCTTCTATTGGATCGGACGCTTATGGGGTGCGCGTTTGTTGGCGCGTTTTCCCCGGCTGGCCGCGCAGTTTCCACGCGTCGAAAGTTTGTTGCGGCGCTACCCGCATTGGGCCATCATTGGCGTGCGCTTTTTGTATGGGCTGCGTATTGCAGGGCCCATCATCATTGGCATGGCAGGCGTCACACCAGGCCGGTTTGCGCTGTTCAATGCAGTCGGCGCTTTGATCTGGGCTCCTTTGTTCGCCGGCCTGGGATGGGTGTTTGGACAGGCGCTTTCGGTGTTGTCCGGGCAAGTGCAGCGGGTCGAGATTGGTTTGCTCTTGCTCCTGGCTCTGGTGTTTGTGGTTTGGTGGCTGGTTGCACGCCGCCGGGGCCAGCGTGGTCAAGCGCCGCGTTAAACACGGCCAACACGACTTCTGCTGCTTGCCGCATGACAGCATTTCTGCCGTACGCAGGCCGCAGTGCCAGACAAGCGCATGCCATTAGACTGAGCCGGACATCATTTGCAAAGCGAGTTTCGCGAGACCAACCGTGACGACAACCAGAGTCCTGACAGGCATCACGACCACGGGTACTCCCCACCTCGGCAATTACGTCGGTGCCATCCGGCCGGCAATCCAAGCCAGTCGACGTGAGAACGTACAGAGTTTTTTTTTCCTGGCGGATTACCACGCGCTGATCAAGTGCGACGATCCACAGCGCATCGAGCGCTCCCGCTTGGAACTCGCCGCCACTTGGCTGGCCAGCGGCCTGGATCCAGAGCTGGTCACGTTCTACCGCCAGAGCGACGTGCCCGAAGTTCTGGAACTGACCTGGTTGCTGACCTGTGTGTGTCCCAAGGGCATGATGAACCGGGCCCATGCCTACAAGGCCGCTTGTGATGCCAATGCCGCCGCCGGGGAGGATCTGGACGCAGGTGTGACCATGGGTTTGTTCAGCTATCCCGTGTTGATGGCGGCCGACATCCTGATGTTCAACGCCCATCTGGTTCCGGTCGGCCGTGATCAGGTGCAGCACATCGAAATGACACGCGATTTGGCACAGCGCTTCAACCACATGTTTGGTGGCGGACGCGATTTTTTTGTGCTGCCCGAAGCGGTGGTCGAAGAGCAGGTTGCGACTCTGCCAGGACTCGATGGGCGCAAGATGAGCAAGAGCTACGACAACACCATCCCTTTGTTCGAGGGTGGAACCAAGGCCTTGGGTGAAGCCATCGCACGCATCGTGACCGACTCCAGGCTTCCTGGGGAGCCGAAGGATCCCGACGCTTCGCACCTGGTGACGCTGTATGAAGCCTTTGCCGAGCCCGAGCAGAACGCCAACTTTCGGAACGAACTTCGAGCCGGCTTGGGCTGGGGGGAGGCCAAGCAGCACTTGTTCGCCCTGGTGGAGGCCGAACTGGCGCCCATGCGCGCACGCTATGCCGAGTTCATGGCGCACCCGGATCGGCTGGAAGATCTCTTGATGGCCGGGGCCGGCAAGGCGCGCCGTCTGGCGCAACCGTTCATCGCTGAACTGCGTCAGGCCGTGGGCTTGCGCCGCATGCTGGCGGTCGCGCGCGCATCACCCGGTGAGTCGGACGGCGGCAAGGCCGACAGGGGCAAGCTTGCTGCACCGTCATTCAAGCAATACCGCGAGGCGGATGGCTTGTTCTATTTCAAGTTCACCGGACCCGGCGACCGTGTTTTATTGCAAAGCCATGGCTTTGCCCAGGGCAAGGAGGCTGGGGCGTGGATCCAAAAGCTCAAGGCGGATGGTGGGGCCGTGCTGGCTAGCGCGCCAGTGGTCTTGCCACAAGGTGTGAAGCCGGACGAAGTGCTTGAAGCCTTGTCGGCGCTCGCCAGTTCTTGAGAGTCCGCGGGGAACCGCCCGCGGACGCCTCAGGCGCATGAGAAAACGCCGGGCCGCCCCAAGTTTTCTCATCCCCCCTCGGGCCCCCTCAGAGCAGCAGCTTGAAAGGGGTCAGCAGCAGGCCGAGCACGGTTTGTGTCAGGCCCATGAGGGGGATCAGCCAGACGGTGGTGATGATCCCGGTGAGCACGAGCGCCATGACGATGAAAAACCCGTAAGGCTCGATGCGTGACAGGGCGATGGCTTGGCGCACCGGCAGCAGGCCGACCAGGACGCGTCCACCGTCGAGCGGTGGGATGGGGAACAGGTTGAACACGAACATGACGATGTTGACCAAAATACCGGCTCGGGCCACGTCATAGAAATAGATTTCAGTGTTGCCGAAGGCGTTCAAGGCAATGAGCACCAGCCCCCACAAAAAAGCCTGCAGGAAATTGGAACCGGGGCCAGCCAGTGCCACCCAGATCATGTCGCGCTTGGGGTTGCGCAAGGCGCCGAAATTCACCGGCACCGGTTTCGCGTAGCCAAAAAGGAAGGCGCCGCCGGTGGCGAAATACAGCACCAATGGCACGAGGATGGTGCCGATGGGGTCGATGTGGCGTGCCGGGTTGAGCGACACGCGTCCCATCATGTAAGCCGTGTTGTCACCGAAATGACGTGCCGCATAACCATGCGCAGCCTCGTGCAGGGTGATGGCGAAGAGCACCGGCAAGGCGTAGATGGTGACGGCCTGGATGAGTTGGTCCATGAATGGCTTGTGGGGATTGGGGGTTCGGGGGTGGGGGCAGGATCAGGATCTGTGCTGCAGGGCTGGCGTCATGCTTCGGCGCTCAGGCCCAGTGGGCCGAGTGCGCCGCGCCCCAAGCGCACCACCGTGGGTGGAGCGCTGCAAAGATCGATCACCGTGGTGGCTTGCTGCGGACAGGGCCCGGAATCGAGCACCAGTTCCACCAGTTTTTCGAGCTGGGTGCGAATGTCCTCAGGATCATTCAAGGACTCGGATTGACCGGGAAGGATGAGCGTGGTGGCGAGCAGGGGCTGACCCAGTTCGGCCAGCAGCGCGTGGGTGACGGTATGTTCCGGCACGCGCACGCCGATGGTCTTGCGCGAGGGGTGCGACAGGCGTCGCGGCACTTCTTTGGTGGCTTCCAGAATGAAGGTGTAGGGTCCGGGTGTGGCTGCGCGCAGCAGGCGGAACTGGCGGTTGTCGACCAGCGCATAGGCGCCGAGTTCGGACAGATCGCTGCAGAGCAGGGTGAGATGGTGCTTGTCGTCGACCTGGCGGATGCGGCGCAGGCGCTCGGCCGCGGCCTTGTCGTCCAGATGGCAGACCAGGGCATACGACGAGTCGGTGGGAATGGCCGCGATGCCGCCGCCGTGGAGAATGGCGCAGGCCTGCTTGATGAGCCGCGGCTGCGGATTGTCCGGATGGATGTGGAAGTATTGCGCCATGCTGGATGCGGAAGGAGCGGCTGATGCGGCATTGTCCGCCAGGCAGGCGGGGCCGAGCCGTCAGTGCAACAACTCCCAGATGGGGGCGAGATCGGCGGGAAGCGGCGGGAGTTGGCCCAGATCGCAGCGACTTTCCTGCGGACTGTGGAAGTCCGAGCCGCGCGAAGCACGCAAATTGAACGCCAGTGCCATGCCGGCGTACTTGCGGAAATCCGCCGCGCTGTGGCTGCCCGTCATCACTTCAACCCCGGCGCCGCCCATGTCCTTGAAGCTGGTGAACAGCGCCAGCTCCTCGGTCGAGTTGAAGCGGTAGCGCCCGGGGTGGGCAATCACGGCATGTCCGCCTGCGGCCTGAATCCAGCCCAGCGCGTCTTGCAGCGTGGCCCAGTCGTGTTCGACATAGCCCGGCTTGCCGGGGGTGAGGAAGCGCCCGAACACTTCATGTGTATTGCCGCAGATGCCGTGCTCGACCAGGAAGCGCGCGAAATGGGTCCTCGAGATCAGGGTAGGGTTGCCGGCATGCCGCGCTGCGCCGAGATAGACGTCGCGCAGGCCGGTTTGCTGCTCGAGCGATCGCGCCATCATGCGGGCGCGCAATTCGCGCCCGGAGCGCACCTGGGCCAAGCCGGCCAGCAAGGTTGGGTGGGTCGGGTCGATGCCCAGGCCCACGATGTGCACGGTTTGTGCCCCCACCGAAACGGAGATTTCCACACCCGGCACGAACCGCAGGCCCAGGGCAAGTGCAGCTTCGCCGGCCTCGGCAAGGCCGCCGGTTTCATCGTGATCGGTCAGTGCCCAGAGCTGCACGCCATTGCCATGCGCGCGGTGGGCCAGTGCAGCAGGTGCAAGCGTTCCGTCCGACACGGTCGAGTGGCAGTGCAGATCGGCGTTGGGTGCAGCAGGCATGGCTGGATTCTAGGCCGCTGCCCCCGCGTGACTCCGGGTAAGGCTATCGGCCCGCTGTCGCTGCCGGCCAGGCGTTCGCCGTCGCAAGCATGACTTGGCAGAAAGGCTGCCGGCTGCTGCAATAGGGTTTCGTCGTTGCTTCACGCGCGTTGAACCCGCATGCATTCGGCCCACAAACCCAGCGAAACTCCCGCGACCACATGGCTGCGCGGCCGGTCCGTCGACTTCAGTTTGCACGTCTACGACTACGTGGACCATGGCGGAGCGACCTGGGGCGCTGAAGCCCTGGGACTTCCCCTGCACGCCGTGATCAAGACTCTGGTGATGCAGAGCGAAACGGCAAAGCCGCTTGTGGTGCTGATGCATGGAGATTGCCAGGTTTCGACCAAGAACCTGGCGCGGGCCATCGGCGCCAAAACCGTACAGCCCTGCAGCCCCGCCGTGGCGCAGCGGCACAGTGGCTACCAGGTGGGTGGAACCTCGCCGTTCGCCTTGCGCAAGACCATGCCCATCTATGTCGAGGCAACGGTGCTGGAGCTGGAGCGCATCTACATCAACGGTGGGCGTCGTGGCCTGCTGCTGGGGATGGAGCCGGCCCTGCTCACGGCGCAGCTTCATGCGCGACCCGTGCACTGCGCCCTGCCACTGGCGGCCTGAGTTGCGAATTCCGGATCGCCGATCCAGGCAGCTTGCCAGCTCGACGGCTTGCATGGCGATCCTGAACCCGGGGTCAATAGAATCCGCAGCGATGAATCTCACCTTCACCGCCCTTCTTGCAGCCCTTGCCGCCTATCTGCTCGGCTCCATTGCCTTTGCCGTGGTCGTCAGCTGGTTCATGGGGCTGCCGGACCCACGCAGTTTCGGCTCCGGCAATCCGGGCGCCACCAATGTGCTGCGCTCAGGCAGCAAGCTGGCCGCCGTGTTGACCCTGTTGCTCGATGCCTTCAAGGGTTGGCTGCCGGTCTGGCTGGCGTCTTGGGGCGCCCAGGCCGGGTGGCTTGAGCCCGCCGCTGTGCCCCTGGTGGCCGTGGCCGTTTTTCTGGGTCATCTCTACCCCATCTTTTTCCAGTTCAAGGGGGGCAAAGGCGTGGCCACCGCAGCCGGCATCCTGCTGGCCATCAGCCCCTGGTTGGGTTTGGCGACGATCGCAACCTGGTTGATCGTCGCCATCTTCACGCGCTACTCGTCCCTGGCGGCGCTCTCGGCGGCCGTGTTCGCGCCGTTCTACGACTGGCTGGGTAGCGGATTGGTTTGGAAGGGCGACATGGCCATGCTGCTGGCGGTCGTCGCCATCTCGGCGCTGGTGGTGTGGCGGCACCGCAGAAATGTCCGCAATCTGCTGGATGGCAAGGAAAGTCGCATCGGGCGCAAGCAGCCCTAGCCTTGAAGCCGATGGTCGATCAGTAGCGCGCCGTCAACGTCAGCTGGTCGGCGTTGTGCTGCAAATCCAGGTGCTTGAGAAAGCTCATGCCCAGCAACACGATGGGCAGCGACGAGTCCTGGATGACGGCTGGCACTTCGCGGCGTTCGATGGCGCCGACGCGCACGGAACGCAACATGATTTCGGTTGCCTGGACGACGCCGTTCGCCGTGTGCACGGCAATCGGACGCCCGCCTTGCAGCGACAGGCCGAGTTGAATCGCTTGCGCGCGGCTCAGGGACACCATGGTGGCTCCGGTGTCCACCATCATGCGAACGAGTTTGCCGTTGATGCGCCCCTCAGTGACGAACTGGCCATTCGGCAGCGCTTGCAGCACGGTCGATGCCGCGCCCTTGCCAGCCAGGTTCACGGGGCTTGCGCCCACGCGCAGCTCTTGCTGTTGGCCGCCCACACTCACCACGGCCGACCCGTCGCCCACGCGCACGACTTTCACGCCCTGCTGGCTTTGCCCCGCTGCCACGGCCTTGGGCGCAGCGCCGTCGATCACCAGCAGGGCCTTGTTGCCGAAACTGCCGACCAGACTCACACTCTGCGCGCCAGCTGCGGCACAGCCGCCGAACAGGGCCAAGGCCGCGAGCTGACGCAGCCGCCGCAATGCCTGCAGCCGACATGCGGCAGCCGTGGAGGGCGAAGCGCGCATCAGTCGCGAAAGTTGGTGAACGACAACGGCGCGTCGGTGATGGCCTTGCCCAGCAAGGCCATGGCGGTTTGCAGGTCGTCGCGCTTGGCCCCGGTGATGCGCACCACATCCCCCTGAATGGCCGATTGCAGCTTGAGCTTGGACTCCTTCACCGCCGTGGTGATGCGTTTGGCCAAGTCCTGCGGAATGCCGGATTTCACGGTGATGACCTGCTTGACCTTGTCGCCACCGACGGTCTCGATTTTTCCGAGATCGAGAAAGCGCACGTCCACATTGCGCTTGGCCATCTTGCTCATCAGCACGTCACGCACCTGGCCGAGCTGGAAGTCGCTGTCAGCCCAGGCCGTGATGAGCTTGTCGGCCAGGTCCACCTTGGCCGAACTGCCCTTGAAGTCGAAACGGTTATGGGTTTCCTTGCTGGTCTGGTCGACCGCATTGCGGATCTCGATCAGGTTGGGTTCAAGGACTGCGTCGAAAGATGGCATGGTGCTGGATCGGGCGAAGATAATGGTCGTTTGACCGAAGCCACCGATTGTATGGACCTGCGACTCGAAACCCACGTTCCCCTGGCCGCCATGAACACCTTCGGTGTGGCAGCGCACGCCGCCCGCTTGGTGCGCGTGCACAGCCAGCGTGAGGTGCGGCAACTGGTCGACCACCCCGAACTCGGTGTGCTGCCGAAACTCGTCCTGGGCGGCGGCAGCAACCTGCTGCTCACGCGTGACCCGCAGGCGCTCGTCGTCAAAGTCGAGATCGGCGGCTTGCGCGTGGTGCGCGACGGCGCCGATGCCACCATTCTCGAAGCCGGTGCGGGTGTGGGCTGGCACGATCTCGTGCGCTGGAGCCTGGAGCAAGGCTTCGGGGGGCTGGAGAACCTCGCCCTCATCCCTGGAACCGCTGGCGCCGCGCCGGTGCAGAACATCGGCGCCTATGGACTGGAGCTGGCGGAGCGCTTCGAGTCGCTCGACGCCGTGGACCTGACCACAGGCCGCGTCGTCACGCTGGACGCGGCTGCCTGCCGCTTCGGCTATCGCGACAGCCTGTTCAAACGCGAGCTGGCTGGCAAGTCCATCATCACGCAGCTGCGTTTGCGCCTGCCCAAACCTTGGCGGCCGGTGCTCGGCTATGCCGACCTGGAACGGCACTTCGGCAAACTCGGCATTGCCGCGCCCGATGCGTGGCAGATTTTCGAGGCTGTGTGCATGATCCGCCGCGCCAAACTGCCCGATCCAGCCGTACTTGGCAATGCCGGCAGTTTCTTCAAGAACCCGGTGGTCAACCGCACCATCCGCAATGAAATCCTGCAGGACTTTCCCGAGATCGTCAGCTATCCGCTGGATGATGGCACCTACAAACTGGCTGCTGCGTGGATGATCGATGCCAGTGGCTGGAAGGGCAAGAGCCTTGGCCGCGCCGCCGTGGATGCGCGCCACGCCCTGGTTCTGGTGAACAAGGGAGGGGCCAGCGGCGAGGAGATTCACGCACTGGCCAGCGCCGTGCAGCAGGCTGTGGCGCAGAAATTCGGCATCACGCTCGAATACGAGCCCGTGCTGGTTTGATCAGCCTGCCCGCAGGAAAGCAGGTCTGAAAAAAGGCGCCGAAGCGCCTTGCTCTGAGCCGACGGTCCTGCCAACGCAGAGGTCGGCGGGACCGTGCAGTTGTCGCCTTACTGCAGACCGACCGTGGGGTTGCCCAGATTGGTCCACTCGATCATCGAGCCGGCGTAGAGCTTGGAGTTCTGGTTGCCCAGAATTTCGTGGGTCACGAACCAGGCGCCGGACGCCAGGTGACCGGTGTTGCAATAGGTCACGGTGGGCGCATTCGGCTGGATGTTGAACTCGGCGAAGATCTTCTTGTAGTCCTCGGCGCTCATGAATTCGTGCGCAGCGCCAACGGGCTTGACAATGGCGTCGGTCGGGAAGGAACGTGCACCGGGCAGATGGCCAGCCGTCTTGTTGATGGGCTTCTTCACGATGCCGAGGAACTGGGCCGTGGGGCGCGCGTCGATGAACTGGTCCGAGCCATTTTGCAGGCCTTCCTTGACCTGCTGCATCGAAGCCAGAATGCTCTCGTCTTCCGTGCCGGCAGTCCAATTGCCGGGGGCCGTCGCAGCCTTGTCGGTCACCACAGGCAAGCCAGCCTGCAGCCAGGCGTTCACACCGCCATTGAGGATGGCGAGCTTGTCGCGCGGCTCGCCGAAGTAGCGCAGTTGGAAGTACAGGCGGGTGGCCATGTCCATCGAATCGACGCTTTCGCCAGTGGGAACGATCACGATGGGTTTGTCGGTCTTGTTCAGGCCGGCATCGTCCATCGCCTTGGTGAAGAACTCGGCCGTGGGAAGCTGGGCCTTGATCTTCACGCCGTCGACGGTGCGCTCTTCACGAATCTTGCCAAAATCGACGGATATCGCCCCCGCGAGATGGCCGCCGGTTTGCACCAGATCTTTCTTGCCGGTTTTCTTGTCGACTTCGAACTTCGGTTCGGCGGTGAAGGTCTTCATGTCGTCGCGAATGTCGACGATGGTGACCTCATTCCTGTGCTCGTGCAGCCATTGCGGGGTGACCAACGGCCCGGGAAGGCCAGCGGCGGATGCCATCTGGGCAGCAGCTCCCAGAATGACGGCACCAATCAAGTTGACTAATTTCATGCTTCTCTCCTCGTTGAACAAAAAATACCGGATCGGATGTTGGTTTCAGCCGATACCGGCGCCCTCCAAAAATTGAAACTGCTTCGCAAGGTCGATGCGACACTGGCTCAGGATATGGGTGCGTCGATCCTCGAACACGCGTTCGGGATCTGCGTGAAGTGTTCTTGTGGCGATGCGCGCATCGCGTCGCTGGACGAGCGCGGCGATTTGCACGGCGAATAATCGCACCATGCCTTCGACCCAGCGTGCGGCTGCTGCCGGCTTGGCTTGCGCCATGTCGATTTTGTGCATCGTGCGAATCACAGCTGGGGCAGGCAGCCACTGCTCGGCAGTGACCCAGCGGTTGGTGGTGAACAAGCGCAGGGGAAAGCCGCGCTCGTCCACGGAAATGCCGACGAGATGGGTGTAATCGGGGGTGGAACCGGGGGGGGCATCGGCAGCCAGGTCAGCGGTCAAATCAGGTGGGGCAGCGGAACTGAGTTCGGGGCCAGCCTTGTTCCCGTTTTGCAAGGTTGGGGCCGGCCCAAACACATGAAAATGGCCATGTTCACCGGCCATGCGCCCGCTCGCTGCGTGTGCGTGGTAATAAAAGCGGTAGCCGGTGCGTGCATCGACGGCGTCGTTGTTCGGGTAATGCGCCCATTCTTCGAACTGGGTGTGCTTGCCGAGCACATCGGCAAGCACACCGGTGCCGCGTCGTGAATACGTCTGGATGCAGTCCAGCACATCCTCGGCAGCCTGGAGCATTTGCTGCCGTTGCAATCGAGGCTCCATGCGCATCAAGCGCTGCAACTCGGAGGCGCCGAGCCGAAGGTGTGACGACGACTCGGATGATCTGACTTGCATGGATCAAGAGCGGAACGCGACTGGAGTCTCAGCGCAAAAACAGCGACGAAGCTGCGGGAATCAATGCCCGATAGCCAGCGCTGGGGATTACTTCGAAGGTGCGCAGGGGTTGCTGGACTTGTGTTCCTTCTTGCCTGGGGCGCAGGGATTGCCGGCCTTTTTCTCCATATTCGTTTTCTTGTCCGTTTTTTTGGACGAAGGCGCGCAAGGATTGCTTGGGGCGCAGGGGTTGGCCGCGGCTTGTGCCGTGGGCGCGCCGGACAGGCTGCTCAGAGCTTGGGGCATGGGAGCAACGATGGCAGCGGCAAGCGCCAGAGCGGGCAGGGCATGAGACAACTTGAGGCGCGATTTGGCCATTGAAAATCTCCTGAGGGTGGTGGAAAAGACAACAAAAACGTGGGGCTCGATACTCAGCTAAATGAGCATCTGGCTGGTTGAACTTCAACGCGTGAGCGAGGGAAAGGTGCACAGGCGCCGCGTTGATCGGAGAAAGAGCAGTCCACGGCCGAGCTGGCGCGTGGACTGCTCCTGACACGCTCAGGAATGCTGCGTGGCCGTCATGCCCGATGCCTTCCGGGACATGGACGCTGCAGGAGATGCCTGGTTGGTGCGCGTGAGGTAGCCAACCCCCACCAGAATCGCAAACAGCAATCCCCAAACGGCCCAAACGGGCATGTGCAGGAGTTGCGGTACGGTCAGTGAGTCGGGGCCCACCTGCTTCCAGGCCCAGCTTTCGATGGACGCCGAGAAGCCGTTGAAAACCAGCGTACCGAGGCCGATGCCGAGAAAGAAGATCAAGCCGTCAAGCTTGCCGGAGAACAGCGCAACCAGCGAAGTGCCTGGGCAGTAGCCACCGATGGCCATGCCGGCACCGATGCCCACGCCGCCCAAGGCGCTGCCCCAGATGAAGACGGAAGGCACGAACATGTCGCGGGCGACATTCACCAAGCCCAAGCCTTGCATCAGATACAAGCCGCCGGACGCCACGATGATGGCGGTGAACATGACCTTGAACACGGCCCAATCCTTCAAACGCAACTGCGCCGTGAGTTTGCAGCCGCTGCCAAAACCGGCGTTTTCCAGCACATAGCCGAAGACGATGCCAAGGACGATGCCCGAAAGTGGACCGGTATAACCGAGAGGGAAGCTCATTTCCAAAGTCCTTTCGTCATTTGACCGAACACGATACCGGCGATGAAAAACCCGATGAGGAAGAGGAAGCCTGCGGCAGCCAGCGTGGCCGACCCTGACAGGCCCATGCCGCTGGTGCAGCCCAGGGCCAGACGCGCACCGAAGCCTGCGGCAATACCACCGACGAGTGCCAGCACGAGGCGCAGACTGCGCCCGGCCTGCGTGGGTCCGTCAACCTGGAACTTGAAGCGTCCAGCCAGCACGCTGCCGATGAGGGCGCCGATGGCCAGGCCAACCACCTCCCAGACGATCCAGCGGTTCAGGCCAACGTCGAACATGCCGTGCAAATAGGTGTGTTGCGCGACGATGGCGGGGTCGATCCGGCCAGCCACGGCGGCTGTGGCCAGGGTGGTTGCTCCGGTGACACCGTAGCCATTGCCGGTGACGATAAAGGTGGCCAGGAGTCCCAAACCGAGGACCACCCCGGCGACATAGGGATTCCAAAGGGGGCGTGGGGTTCGCATGATCGTGTCTTCCTCCTGGGATGTGTGTGAAAACTGCGTTTGACCAAATTCCCTCGAAATTGATAGGCGCTTTGGGGAACTGCGTCGAGTATAGGCAGGTTCCCGTCATGCTTCCTGGAGTATTAGGGTTTGTCCAGGGGAGGGCAAACACGGACTGAGACGTGATTGGATTGACCCATGTCAATGATCCATCCATACTTGCGATGCGGATCCGGTACCTGCATATCGCCGTGGGTATGCTTCGCTGACCGGTCAATGGCCAGATCAGTCAAAGATCGGCGGATTGGCAGACTGGCAAACGCAATGACAAACGCAACAACGGGAATGCATAGCTACGCCTGCCGTGCCAAATCCTGAATGCGTCGATGACTGGGGTGGCTGCGCGCCGTGGCGCGTGGCTTCAGGCAACTGATCAGGACCGTTTCGGAGGAAACAACCTATGGCACACATCGTCGTTCTAGGGGCTGGTATCGGTGGCATGCCGGCTGCCTATGAGGCCCGCGCCCTGCTCGGGAAGGAACACAAGATCACGGTCATCAATGCCGTGGACTACTTTCAGTTCGTTCCTTCGAATCCCTGGGTCGCGGTGGGTTGGCGCTCGCGCGAGGAAGTCGTGTTCCCGATGCGTCCGTATCTCGAGCGCAAGGGCATTGATTTCATCGCGCAAGCTGCCACCGACATCGACGCGGCCGGCAACAACATCACGCTGCAGAACGGCGACAAAGTCCATTACGACTACCTGATGATCACCACCGGCCCGAAGCTGTCGTTCGAGGAAGTGGAGGGTTCCGGTCCACATGGCGGATACACCCAGTCCATTTGCACCATCGACCACGCCGAAAAATGCTACGAGGACTTTCGGAAGCTGTGCGACAGTCCGGGGCCCGTCATCGTCGGTGCCTTGCCGGGGGCCAGCTGCTTCGGACCCGCTTACGAGTACACCATGATCCTGGATGCGGTCTTGCGCAAGAAAAAAATGCGCAGCAAAGTGCCCATCACCTTCGTCACGGCCGAGCCCTATATCGGGCACCTGGGGCTGGACGGCGTGGGCGACTCCAAGGGCATCATGGAGCACGAGTACCGCGAGCACGACATCCGTTGGATCACCAATGCCAAGACCACCAAGGTCGAGGCCGGGAAGATGTTTGTCGACGAACTCGACATGCAAGGCAATGTCCTGAAGAAGCATGAATTGCCCTTCAGGCATGCCATGATGCTGCCGGCCTTCAAGGGTGTCGATGCCGTGGCCAAGGTCGAAGGTTTGTGCAATCCGCGTGGCTTCGTCACGGTCGACGGTTTCCAGCGCAACCCGAAATACAAGAACATCTATTCGGCCGGCGTGTGCATCGCGATCCCCCCCGTGGGCCCGACCCCGGTGCCCTGCGGCGTGCCCAAGACCGGCTACATGATCGAGTCCATGATCACGGCCATCGTCCACAACATCCAGGAAGAACTGGCGGGTCAACAGCCTTCCCACAAAGGGACCTGGCAGGCCATTTGCCTGGCCGACTTCGGCACCACCGGCGCGGCCTTCGTCGCCATTCCGCAGATACCCCCACGCGACGTGAACTGGTTCGGTTCCGGCAAATGGGTGCATCTGGCCAAGATCGCCTTCGAGAAGTACTTCATCCGCAAGATGAAGAAGGGCAACTCCGAGCCGATTTACGAGAAGTACGTGATGAAGCTCATCGGCTTCAAGCGCCTGCAGGACAAGGTGCTGCATCCGCACCACCAGACCTGAAGCCATCCGGCTTCGAGCGGTCAAGAAAAAGCCGCATGACCCAATGGTCATGCGGCTTTTTCTTGTCGTCTTGCGCAAGGGCTGGTTCGCGTCGGTTCAGCCGAAATGGCAGATGTAGTGGTAAGGCTCGGCGCCGACGCGAATATCGAATGACGCATTGGCGGGTACCGAGAATTGCTGGCCGTCGCCGCTGGCCAGCCAGGCCTCGGCGCCTTTGAGGCGCCACTCGCATGAGCCGCCCACGCCTTCCATGATCTCGGGCGAGCCCGTGTTGAAGGTGAGTTCGCTGCCTGCCAGGATGATGCCCACGCTCTTGCGGCTGCCGTCGGCAAGTTGCAAGTCGTGACTCACGCAGCGGCCATCGAAATACACATTCGCCCGAGGCGTGACCTGGGCTTGGATGGTGCTTGGATGCATGGCGACGGCTCTCAATGAGGTTCCGCGGCAGACTTGCCGCGTTTGGCGGGAGCGGTCTTGGTGGATACGGCCTTGGCAGCCGTTTTGCTGACAGGCTTGCCGCCTGGCTTGTTGGCGGCTTTGCTCGCCGCTTTGGCTGGGGCTCGCGGCTTGGCTGCGCGCTTGGCCTTGGCGGCGATGCGCAGGCGCAGGGCGTTGAGCTTGATGAAGCCCGCCGCATCGGCCTGGTTGTAGGCGCCGCCGTCGTCGTCGAAGGTGGAGATCATCGGGTCGAACAGGCTGTCGGTGGCCGACTCGCGGCCCACGCACATGATCGTGCCCTTGTAGAGCTTCAGGCGTACCTTGCCGTTGACGCTGGCCTGCGAGGCGTCGATCAACCCTTGCAGCAGCACGCGCTCGGGCGCGAACCATTAGCCATTGTAGATCATGCGGGCATAGCGCGGCATCAGGTCGTCTTTCAGCGCCTGGACTTCGCGGTCGAGCGTGATGCTCTCGATGGCACGGTGCCCGGCCAGCATGATGGTGCCGCCCGGGGTTTCATAGCAGCCACGGCTCTTCATGCCGACGTAGCGATTTTCCACCTTGTCGAGCCGGCCGATGCCGTGGCGACCGCCGATGGCGTTGAGCAGCGTGAGCACCTGTACGGGTGACAAGCGCTTGCCGTCGATGGCGACGATGTCGCCGCGCTCGTAAGTCAGCTCGACGATCTGCGGCTTGCCCGGCGCCTTTTCCGGCGACAGGGTCAGGCGCCACATCTTGTCGTCGGGCGCGTAGTTCGGGTCTTCCAGCACGCCGCCTTCGTAGCTGATGTGCAGCAGGTTGGCGTCCATCGAGTACGGCGCGCCACCGCCCTTGTGCTTCTTGAAGTCCACTGGAATGCCATGCTTGTCGGCATAGGCCAGCAATTTGTCGCGCGGCAGAAAGTCCCATTCGCGCCAGGGGGCGATGACCTTCACGCCCGGCATCAGCGCATAGGCGGTGAGCTCGAAGCGCACCTGGTCGTTGCCCTTGCCGGTGGCGCCGTGGGAGATGGCGTCGGCCCGTGTCTTTTTGGCGATGTCGATCAGGCGCTTGCCGATCAGCGGACGCGCAATGGACGTGCCCAGCAGGTACTCGCCTTCGTACAACGCATTGGCGCGAAACATCGGGAAGACGAAGTCGCGCACGAATTCTTCGCGCAGATCGTCGATGTAAATGTTGTCGGGCTTGATGCCCATTTTCAGCGCCTTGGCGCGCGCCGGCTCGACTTCCTCGCCCTGGCCGATGTCGGCGGTGAAGGTCACCACCCCGCATTGGTATTCGTCTTGCAGCCACTTCAGAATGACCGAGGTGTCAAGCCCGCCGGAGTAGGCGAGTACGACCTTCTTGATGGGGGGCCGTGCGTGTCGAGGCCATGAAAGGGTCCAGTTTGGGTCAGCAAAACGAGCATTGTAGAAAAGCAAAATGCCCGGCGTTGCCGGGCATTCGGGGCCTGCAGTTCAGTCAGAGGTCAGGCAGCTTCTCTGGCTTGTTCGTTCATGGCAGGGTAGTCGGTGTAGCCATGTTCGCCACCGCCATAGAACGTCGTGGCGTCAGGCTTGTTCAGCGCGGCGCCTTGGGCGAAGCGCTCCGCCAAATCCGGGTTGGCGATATAGGAGCGGCCGAAGGCCACCGCATCGGCCATGCCCGAGGCGATGCGTGCCTCGGCTGATTCCGGGGTATAGCCGCCGCAGACGATGATGCGCCCACCGTAGGCCGCACGCAGCTGCTGGCGGAAGCTGTCGGTCAGCGCCGGGCCGCCCGCCCAGTCGGGCTCGGCGACGTGGATATAGGCCACGCCACGGCGGCCGAACTCGCGCGCCAGGTAGAGGTGGATGGCCTCGGTCTCGGTGTCGACGATATCGTGGCGGATGAAGTGCGGCGAGATGCGCACACCCACGCGATCCGCCCCGGCGACGGCGATGATCGCGTCCATCGCTTCCAGCACCAGGCGGGCGCGGTTCTCCAGGCTGCCACCGTATTGGTCGGTGCGCTGGTTGCTGTTGGTGGAGAGGAATTGCTGCAGCAAATAGCCATTCGCACTGTGCAGTTCCAGCATGTCGAAGCCTGCAGCCAGCGCGTTTTTCGCGGCCCGGGCATAGTCGGCGACGATGCCGGGAATCTCATGGGTTTCCAGAGCGCGCGGCATGTCGCAGGGCACGCGCGCCGGGCCCTCGGGCGTCACGACGAAGGACTCCCCGGTATCGCTGCGAATGGCCGACGGCGCCACGGGCGCTTGGCCGCCTTCCTGCAGCAGGTGATGCGAAATGCGGCCCACATGCCAGATTTGCAAGGCCATGCGGCCGCCAGCAGCGTGAACCGCGTCGGTCACCAGCTTCCAGCCCGCGACTTGCACGTCGGTGTAGATGCCGGGGGTCCAGGCATAGCCCTGGCCCTGGCGGGATATTTGCGTGGCTTCGCTGATGATCAACCCGGCGCTGGCGCGTTGGGCGTAGTAGGTCGCGTTCATCGCGCTGGGGATGTCGCCGGGTTGACTGGCGCGTGAGCGCGTGAGCGGAGCCATGACGATGCGATTCGGCAGTTTCAGGGAGCCGAAGGTTGTGGGAGAGAAAAGCTGGGGCAGTGCAGGGTTCATGGACGGTCCTTTGGACAGGTTCGAGCTTCGCCGTGCTTGTCTGGCAAAAGTTCGTGAAATGGTGCGGTGCAAGATGCATCGTAAGCAAGCTTGCGGGAAGTTGCAGAGGACATGGCAAGACATGGCGCCTGAATCCTGGTATGCGAGGCTGGGCCTGAGGCACAGCGCGGGGGCTCCGATCAAAAAATACGTTGATCGTGAACCAAACATTGCGTTGGAAATGTCGCGCGGGAGGCCCTAGGGTTAGGGGCAGAACCTCGAACACCACCCAGAGCCCTCATCATGTCCGGCCTCACCACCCTGATCGACCGCATCTTCTCCAATGGCCGTCCGCTGCACGATCCCACGGCGCACCCGGCGGGCGTCAGCACCATCAAGTCCACCACCTGTTACATGTGTGCCTGCCGCTGCGGCATCAACGTGCATGTGCGCGACGGCGAGGTGCGCTACATCGAGGGCAACCCCAACCATCCGCTCAACCATGGCGTGATCTGCGCCAAGGGCTCGGCCGGCATCATGAAACAGGTCTCGCCCGCGCGGCTGACGCAGCCCCTCAAGCGCAAGCCCGGCGCCGAGCGCGGCGCCGGCGCGTTCGAGCCCATCTCCTGGGACGAAGCCTTCAACCTGCTGGAAGCCCGGTTGCGCCACATCCGCGCCACCGATCCCAAGCAGTTCGCCCTGTTCACCGGGCGCGACCAGATGCAGGCGCTCACCGGCTTGTTCGCCCGCGAATTCGGCACCCCCAACTACGCCGCGCATGGCGGCTTCTGCTCGGTGAACATGGCCGCCGGCATGATCTACACCACCGGCGGCAGCTTCTGGGAGTTCGGCGGCCCGGACCTGAAGCAGGCCAAACTGTTCGTCATGATCGGCACCGCCGAGGACCACCACAGCAACCCGCTGAAGATGGCGCTGTCGGACTTCAAGCGTGCGGGTGGGCGCTTCATTTCCATCAACCCGGTGCGCAGCGGCTATTCGGCGGTGGCCGACGAGTGGATTCCCATCCGTCCCGGCACCGACGGTGCGCTGTTCATGGCGCTGCTGCACGAACTGTTGCGCAGCGGCCGGTTCGATGCCGCCTACGCCGCCCGCTACACCAACGCCGCGCAGCTGGTGCGGGTGCAGCCCGGCCACCCGGACGACGGCATGATGGTGCGCAACCCCGATGGTGAAGTGGGCGACCCCGCCGCGCCGCGCAACGCCTGGTGGTGG
Organism: Thiomonas sp.; assembly: GCF_054608695.1. Lineage (NCBI taxonomy): Bacteria > Pseudomonadati > Pseudomonadota > Betaproteobacteria > Burkholderiales > Thiomonas > Thiomonas sp. The sequence goes on along the minus strand of NZ_JBTRXV010000052.1, from coordinate 3,155 downwards.
GACGCGCCCACACAAAAGCCCGTGCCGGCCTGGAGCGAAGATGCCATCCCCGCGCTGTTCGGCCGCTACCAGATGCCCGATGGCACCCCGGTGGCCACCGCGCTGCAGCTGCTGCGCGAGCAGGTGGCCACAAGCACGCCGCAGTGGGCGGCGGCCATCACGGGGATCAGTGCCGCGCGCATCGCGCAGCTGGCCGAAGAGATGGCCGAGGCCGCCATCGACCAGGCTTTCGACGTGCCACAGCCGTGGCTCGATGCCTGGGGCCGCGAGCACAGCCATGTCACCGCCCGGCCGCTGGCGTTTCACGCCATGCGCGGGCTGGCGGCGCATTCCAACGGCTTCCAGACCATCCGCGCCCTGGCGGTGTTGATGAGCCTGCTCGGCACCATCGATGCTCCCGGCGGTTTCCGCCACAAGCCGCCATACCCCAAGCAGACGCCGCCGGGTGTGCGCACCGCGCGCTCGTGGAGCGACGTCAAGCCCGACACGCCATTGAACGGCGCACCGCTGGGCTGGCCCGCCGGGCCCGAGGACCTGATGGTGGACGAGGCTGGACGGCCCATGCGCATCGACAAGGCCTTCTCCTGGGAACATCCGCTGGCGGTCCACGGACTCATGCACAACGTCATCACCAACGCCTGGCGCGGCGACCCCTACCCCATCGACACCCTGCTGATTTTCATGTCCAACATGGCGTGGAATTCGGCCATGAACACGCAGCGCGTGCGTCGCATGCTCACCGACAAGCGCGCCGACGGCGAGCACAAGATTCCCTTCCTGGTGGTGTGCGACGCCTTCCAGTCCGAGATGGTGGCCTTCGCCGATCTGGTGCTGCCCGACACCAGCTATCTGGAACGGTTCGATGCGATGTCCATGCTCGACCGCCCGATCTCCGAATTCGACGGCGCGATGGACTCGGTGCGTGTTCCCGTGGTGCCGGCCCTGGGCGCATGCCGCCCGTTCCAGGAGGTGCTGATCGAGCTGGCCTCGCGTCTGGGCTTTCCGGCGTTCACCGCCGCCGACGGCAGCCGCAAGTACAAGGGGTATACCGACTTCATCGTCAACTACGAAACCGCACCCGGCTCCGGCGTGGGCTTCCTCTCCGGCTGGCGCGGCAAGGACGGCAGCAAGACGCTCAAGGGCGAGCCCAACCCCGAGCAATGGGATCGCTACGCCGAAAACGATTGCGTGCACTACACCCCCCTGCCCGCGAACCTGCGCTACATGCGCGGCGTCAACCGCGACTACCTGCGCTACGCCAAGGAGATGGGCTGGCGCCGGCGCGACGATCCGGTGGTCATCGCCATCTATTCCGAGGTGCTGCAGAAGTTTCGCCTGGCCGCGCGCGGCCGTGCCGAGGAGGCGACCGCCGCGAGCCCAGCCCAGCCGCGCCGCCAGCCGCCGGCGCATTTGCGCGCGCGCATCGCCCACCATTTCAACCCATTGCCGTTCTGGGAGCCGCCGCTGGAGCAGGCGCAGACCGACGCCGCGGCCTTCCCGCTGGCGGCGGTGACGCAGCGGCCGATGGCCATGTACCACGCCTGGGATGCGCAAAACGCCTGGCTGCGGCAAATTCACGGCCACAACCCCTTGTTCGTGCACCCGCAAACCGCAAGCAAAGCCGGGGTGGATGACGGCGCCTGGCTGTGGGTGGAGTCGCCCTGGGGCCGGGTGCGCTGTGTCGCGCAGTATTCCGAGGCGGTGGAGCCCGGCACGGTGTGGACCTGGAACGCCATCGGCAAGGCCAGCGGCGCCTGGGGCCTGCGGCCGGGCGCGGCCGAGTCGAGTCGCGGCTTCCTGCTCAACCACCTGATCACCGACGAGCTGCCCGGCGCCAACGGTCCGCTGTCCAACAGCGACCCCATCACCGGCCAGGCCGGCTGGTACGACGTGCGGGTGCGGCTGCGCCCGGCCGACGCTCCCGAGATGGCAGCCGGCGACGATGCCTACGCCGAGGTCCACGGCGCCCCCCTGCCGGCAGCGGCCGACGTGTTGCACGCGGTCGATGCCGACGCCAGCTGGCCCCGCCACGCCCCGCCGCCGCGCACCCCCGGCCAGCACGCCGGGCTGCAATCGCACGAGCAGGTGCTGCAATACCACGCCGGGCGCATGCACAAGGCCACGACTTCTCAACCCAAGGCCCGCTCATGACCCAACTCGCCCTGGTCATCGACCTCGACGTCTGCGTCGGCTGCCATGCCTGCGTCACGTCCTGCAAACAATGGAACACCTCGGGCGCTGCCGGCCCCATGAGCGACCTCGACCCCTACGGCAGTGACGCCTCGGGGGTGTTCTTCAACCGCGTGCAGACCTTCGAGGTGGGCCAGTTTCCGAACACGCAGGTGGTGCATTTCCCCAAGAGCTGCCTGCACTGCGAGGAGCCGCCCTGCGTGCCGGTGTGCCCCACGGGCGCCTCCTACAAGCGCAAGGAAGACGGCATCGTGCTGGTGGATGCCGACAAATGCATCGGCTGCAAATACTGCGCCTGGGCCTGCCCCTACGGCGCCCGCGAGTTCGATGAGGACCGCGGCATCATGACCAAATGCACCCTGTGCGTGGACCGCATCTACGACGAAGCCACGCCGCCCGAGCGCCGCAAGCCCGCCTGTGTCAACGCCTGCCCGACCCATGCGCGGCTGTTCGGCGATGTGCACGACCCCGAGTCCGAGGTGTCGCAAGCCATCCGCAGCAGGGGTGGCTACGCCCTGATGCCCGAACTCGGCACCCGCCCCGCCAACCAGTACCTGCCGCGCCGGGCAATGCTGGCCGCAGGTCTGCAGGACGGACCGACGGGCGGACCGACCACTGTCCAGCCCCAGCCTCAGCCTCCATCGCAAGCCGGCATCCAACCCGCGATGGCCGACACGGGCGAGTGTGCCGCCGCCACGGAACTGGTGCGCGAGAGCGAAAGCCTGCTGTCGCGCATCTTCGGCCGCATGACGGGCGGCGCGACCGGCAGGCGCACATCGGCCACACGCGCCAGTGCCGGCAGCGCGTGCGGTCGCGCATCGGGCGACTGCGGCTGCAACGATGCGGTCGCGACCGCCACGGTTGCGGACCTGGCGCGGCATGCCCACGGTGCCGGCGGCGCCACGCCAGCATGCTGCACCCAGCCAGCCGGCGCGGCGCCACAGCTGGCCGCCGCTCAGCCCGGC
>NZ_JBTRXV010000051.1:0-28860 GCF_054608695.1 Thiomonas sp. | reverse complement strand
TAATGCCCTGGCAAGGCCATCGGCGAGTACACAGCAAGACGACTTTGTCGGCCGGATGTTGTGGGCCTTGTCGGATAAGTCGGGACTGCCGGCCAAACACTTTGCTGACTTCAACCCCGTCCCGTCGCTGGACTGGCTTCTGGAAGCCTTCTCGGACGAGCGCTTTCAGCACAGCGATCTGGCCCGTTTTGGGGTGCCACCACGCGACGAGGTGGACACCCAATTGCGCTTCAGCCTGATTCGCCGGCCGACGTCCTATGACCACGCACCGCCGATGCTGCTGGCTACCGGTGGTACCACCGGTAGCCAGTGGGATGACGTGATGCTTCATCTGGCCCGCTGGCTGGTGCGCCACCTGGATGACCCAAGGCTGATCATCTGGATCGCGCAACGTGGCGGCCAGTTGCACCACCGCTTGGCGTGGCTGATCGAAGGCAAGCTGAGTGAATTTGCCTCCAAGGAGTGCGAAGGTAAGGCCGCCGAGTTGGATGAAATCCGCTTTCACGCACCCAAGGCCATCCCCGGCACCTTGATGCGCGCGCTATGGCGGCTATTGCTCAGCGGACGGGTAAAATCACCGTGGAGCAATCCCGGAAGCAATCCCGGAATCTATCGATGGCAAGGCCGCCTGAAACGGGAGGGATTGACTACCACGCTGCGGTTGGAGTTGCGCGATCTGCTTACGCCCCAGGTGTCATTGAAGAAGCCGTTTCGCTGGGGCGACGATGAAGCGAACACGGACGAACCCTCGCGAATCAAGTCGTTGGTGGACTGGGACCTGATGCTGGCCGCCGATGGCGTGTATTCGGCAATGCGCGACTTTGCCGACGAACGCTGGACATGTGCCTTGCCCCTGCTGCTGGAGGACCTTCAGCAACTGCTCGTTGATGCGCTCGACCTCTTACGCGAGTTGGGTGAGGCAGATGGCCGCCATGACCGATCCCACTGGGATCTACCTTCCATCACCCCACACTGGCAGAACCGAGGCTTCCGTGACTGGGTAATCTTGATCGAGTTGCTGCGCGATGCGTGGCTGGCGGTTCACAGTATTGACAGCGCTCGCGCTACACGGATTGCCTTAGCGTGGTTCGATCTGCCATATCTCACCTTCAAGCGACTTGCGTTGTTTGCTGCCAGCAAGGGGGCTTGCATTGTTCCCGAGCCGTGGGTGGATTGGCTATTGGCAGATGGCGCCTGGTGGTTGTGGGCCACAGATACCAGGCGGGAGGTGTTGCGGCTATTGGTTCTTCAGGGGGATCAACTAGCAGGCGTCACTCAGGAACGTCTGGAGACCGCCATCTTGGCCGGGCCGCCAGGCGAAAGGCACCGCGGCGATCTCGAGTTTGACCAGTGGCAAGACTTGGTTGCGCGTTCAGTGTGGCTGAATCTGGCCAAACTGAACGAATCAGGCATCGCACTGGGCACGCCCGCAGCGGCACGCCTAGCGGAACTGACCAATACACATCCCCAATGGAAGTTGACGACCAATGAGCGTGAGGAGTTTTCTCACTGGATGAGCGGCACCGGCGATCCGGACTATGAAAACAGCCGGGATATTGACATCGCACCCGGCAAGCGAGGCGATCTCGTTCTATGGCTCAAAAAACCACTTCCCGAACGAAGACCCTTCTATGAAGACACGTGGCACGACGTCTGCCGCACCCGCTTCTTCCACAGCCTTTTCGCCCTGTGCGATCTGGCTGGCGACGGCCAGTGGCCGGCCCGGCGATGGCGAGAGGCATTGCATGTCTGGAGCGAAGACATCTTGGTTTGCCGATCCTGGCGATACGCTGCACCACTGGTGCAAACCATGCCCGACAGCATCATTCAGGAGATTGCCCACGCTGCGACGAGGTGGATCGAGGTTGCCTCCAAATCGCTTGATCGACACGAGGAAATTCTTCTAAACCTATGCCGCCGCGTCCTAGGCCTGCAGTTGGAAGCCGGCAACAGAATGACGCGCAATGGCGAGCCGATTGACCAACCTGTGACCGAGGCCATCAACCACCCAGTCGGGCATGTCACGCAGGCGCTGATCAACCTGTGGTTCAAACGGAAACCGAACGACAACGATGGCCTTCCAGCGGACATCAGCCCCTTCTTCACTGAACTGTGCAATGTGCATGTGGCCCGATTCCGTCACGGCCGTGTATTGCTGGGAGCGCAAATAATCGCCCTCTTCCGCGTGGATCGAGCTTGGACCGAGCAATACCTGTTGCCCCTGTTCAGTTGGGTCAATCCGGGCGAAGCGAAAGCTGTATGGGAAGGTTTCCTGTGGTCGCCACGTTTGTACCACCCCTTGTTGATTGCGTTCAAACCGCAGCTCCTGGATAGCGCAAACCACTACGCCGACTTAGGTGAACCCCGCCAACAGCTCGCGGCCTTCCTGACTTACGCGGCACTGGGGCCGACCGATGGCTACAACGTGGATGAGTTCCGATCCGCGATTGGAGCGTTGCCTCAAGAAGGGCTGGAGGAATCCGCGCAGGCGCTCTATCAGGCGCTTGAAGGAATCGACGATCAGCGAGAAGACTATTGGAAGAACCGTGTTCAGCCGTTCTGGAAATACGTTTGGCCCAAGGCCCGCAACCTTGCCACTCCGCGAATCGCCGAATCATTGACTCGGCTTGTAATCGCTGCCCGATCTGAGTTTCCCGCTGCTTTGGCGGCGGTGCAAGACTGGCTGCAACCAATTGAACACCCGGATTACGTCGTGCATCTGCTGCATGAATCGGGTTTGTGCATCGGATTCCCGGCGAATGCGCTGCAATTGCTCCATACCGTGATTGCCAACCAGCCCTGGGCCTCTCAGGAATTGGGGCAATGTTTGGATGAGATCGTGGGAGCTACGCCACAGCTCGCACAAGATCCCCGGCACCAGCGTTTATGCGAATATTTCCGGAGACGAGGGGTTTCATAAGGAAGTGAGTTGCACTTCGATAATTAGCCCCAGGATGACCGCATCCTGGCCGGGACTTGCCCCTCGATCAGGCAGCCTTTGACGACCGCTTCGGCCGAGGACCGACAAGTGATGGCAACTCGGCCTTGGGCTGCCATTGGGCACGGTATTTTGCGGCGACCACTATGTCGAAATCAGCGTCCACCTTATCCGGGAAAGCGCCGAACGGCTTTCAGCAGGGACTTTGGCTTGCAAGCTAAGTGCCAGACGCAGATCCCCCTCAAAGCCATTTTGTTATCCGCTCTAAAATGCAGGTTGGACCTCCTTCCATTGAATTGAGAATATGCCGGTCATCAGAATTGCTTGCAAGGAGAATGATCCGAACTCAAGCAACGCTGCGGCTGCCGTCATGGGTAAGACGCTGGGCCTACTGGCTGAGTCTGTCGCCAAGCCGCGAGCGACGGGCAGCCGGCCGGAAAAGACACAGCCCAAGAATCCCAACGCGCTGACGATCAAGCAACATGTTTTTCCAGTGCGCTGCATAGAGCCCTTTGTCGGTCAGCGCCGCCAGGTGGCCGTGTTCGACATGCTCAGGAACAAGCATCGCCACGCGAAGCCCGATGACCAATTTTTCTGTGCAATGCGAGTTTGGGACCAGCCAACCGAAATGCACATGAAACATATCGAGGATAGGTTTCAGGCGATCGTTCTGCCGGTCCTTCACGGCAAGGACAACTCGATCGCTGCCTCGCAGAAGCGCGACATCGACAGCATGTTCGCACTTTGGTACATGCGGGCGCGCTACAGGCGACTCGACGAGCAGGTAGTCCATTTGTATGGGGTTGAGGGCAACGAACTAACGCTGGCCGAGGAAGAAAACCTCGAGAAGAACGGTTACCTGTACGCGCGCGCGGGAGGAAAAATGCCAGCCCGTCAACTAAATGGCGTGCAGTTACGCATGCGTATGACCAACTATGCGCGCGACCTTGCAGCCATCGACAGTTGGGGCGTCATTCATGCGCAGAGTGGGGAGTTCATCGTGCCGGACATTCCGGTACACACGATCATCCCTCTCTCGCCGCGACTGGCCCTCGTAGGACCTGCCCCGGACGGGACCATCCTTGAGGCGAACGTCGCCGAGATCAACACTGCGGTCAGGGCAGGATGTCTCGAGTATTTTTTCGCGCGAGATCTGTCGATGTGTCCATTTGCAAGTTGATCGCGCGGATATTTTCTATCGACCCCGAAGGTGACTCCACCCAATGTTCTCCGATGGGAGCGCATTGACTACGTTCGTCGATCACAGAGTGCTTCGTGCAATATGTCGTTAGCCTTGGTGGGTTGCGATGTTCGTGGGGGCAGGATTTGTTCGAGACCATCCATAGTGCAGTGAAGGACTGTTGTCCTACCGAAAGTAGCCCCAGTTGTTGGGCTCATTCGAGTGATCGGCGAGGGTCGAGAGCGCCAGTTCGCAGACGCGCGAAGCCGACTCTTAGAGATCGATGCCTCAGGTTACCGCTGGCCGAAGCATAGCGGCCGCCGCCACAAGCCACGCCCAACGGCAGCAGTGGTCGATCACCTGTCAATGATCGCATTTCAGCTCTCGCCGATTTCTCTCACCTGGCAGGCATTCTGCCCGCCTCATCCCCCATCAACCCATTCCAGCTCCCGCTGCAATGGCCGCCCTGCATGTTCCAGTTCTTGCGCTGTCCTCAGCCCTGATGCCCGCACCCCCAGCAGCCGTATCCGCCCCTGCAGTTCAATCCGCTTGAGGCACTGCCCTGCCGCACGGCGAATCACTTGTGTTTCATCGGTCGGCACCACCAACGACAAATCCCGCGTCACCGTGCGGAAGTCCTCGAAGCGCAGCTTGATGCCGATGGTGCGACTGACCAAGCCCTTGCGCTGCAGATCATCCGCCAGGCGCTGGCAGAGTTCGGTGAACACCGCCGAGAGGGCGGCACGGTCATGACGGGGATGCAGATCGCGCTCGAAGGTGGTCTCGCGGCTGACGGACTTGGTCTCGCGGACCGTGACGACCGGGCGGTCGTCGATGCCTTGCGCCACATCCTGCAGCCACGCGGCATAGGTGGCACCGAAGTGCTGCTGCAACACACCGGCATCGGCCCCTGCCAGATCGGCCAGGGTGTGGATGCCAAGATCGTTGAGTTTGAGCGTCGCCTTGGGACCGATGCCGCCCACCTTGCTGACCGAGAGTGGCCCGATGCGCGTGGGCATGTCCGTCTCGGTCAGGATGGTGATGCCGTCGGGCTTGTCCAGTTCCGAGGCCATCTTCGACAGCAGCTTGTTGGGGGTGATGCCGATGGAGCACGTCAGCCCCGTGGCTTGGTGCACGGCCTGCTTGATGCGCACGGCCAGGGTATGGGCTTCTCCCGGCAGGTCGGTGAGGTCGATGTAGATCTCGTCGATGCCGCGGTCTTCGATCTGCGGGGCGATCTGGGCCACCGCCGCTTTGAACAAGGCCGAGTGATGGCGATAGGCCTCGAAATTGGCCGGCAGCAGGATGGCGTCCGGGGCGAGCTGGGCGGCTTGCATCATGCCCATGCCGGAGAACACGCCGAAGGCTCGGGCTTCGTAGGTGGAGGTGGTCACCACACCCCGGCCGACGTACGCGCGCAGCCGGGCAAAGCGGTGGGTGCCGTCGGCCTGGAGGGTGGGATGCCAGTCATGGCGGCCCCCCACCACCACGGGCAGGCCGCGCAGTTCGGGATAGCGCAGCAACTCCACCGAGGCGAAGAAGGCGTCCATGTCCAAGTGGGCGATGCGGCGGTTTGATGGAACCATGCCAGCTACACCCCATCGGGCAGGATCACGGGCATGCAGTCGTGGATGGTTCGCATCCAGGCGTTCGCTTCAGGGGTGAAGACACCGATAGGCTCCGGGGAAACCACATGGTCGGACGGTGTCAGACGAGTGGCGGTGCGCCATCGCCGATCTTGAACTCCGATGCTTCCTCGACAAACGATTTCCACTTCCTCGGCGGCAGCCCAAGCTGAAGCGCAACCGTTCGAACGGCGGATAAATCGTGGGCTCCGCGGATGTTGAGCAGTGTGCCCCTCCGCCAGATTTCGTCCCAGTACGCCTCGAAAAAGTCCCGGAAAGGGGCACCGGACACGCGGAGTCCCGGTCGGCGCTGCGGAGGAACGCCCGTCCAATACGCACCTAACAGGAACTCCTCGTCGTCGAAGAAATAGCCGCCCATCGCGGGAACGACCTCGGTCAGTCCGGGGCAATAGCTCTTGATGTAGTAGGCGCGGCCATCGTAACGAAGAATATTCGAGAGCGTCTCTTGAAGCCGCCGGAGGTCGTAGAAAATCTCGATGCGCTGCACCTCCAGCGTGCCGGACAACAACCGCTCCGAAACCAGCGTGCGCCACTCCTGCTGGACATAGGCGGCGGTCGTGTAGGGCGCGGCAAGGCGAAGCGCCCGGAGCTTCTGCCGTGTGCGCTGGGTGAGCTCGACGAGCATGTCGGGCAGATGTTCGATCGTATCGACAAGCGCTGCTGCAATGGGCGGCGCATTCCGGTCCGCGTCTGCATGAAAAAGCGTCTCCAAATCGACGCCGAGCACCTGCGCAAGCCGCAGGCGGCTTCCATCGCGCGGCAGGTATTTGGCCGCTTCCCACGCCGCAACTGCGGTCACGTCGACCTGCAGTTGATCCGCGACCTCACGCCGCGAAAGGCCCCTGGCCTCCCGCAAGCGCTTGATTCGCCCCCCCACGGTCCAGCGCATCTGCTGCATGGCCCTCCCCACGGGCACCGGATCTCGAAACTCCCGAAATCTCCCGAAATCTCGTTCTTGCCGAGGCAAGAATAACAGCGAAAAATCCAGCACACGATCTCGCGCAGGATGCTTGGGAATCCCCGTCATTCGTGCTGGAGCGTGTTGGAGCACCGAAAACCTTCGGGCTGTCGATTCGCCTGCAACTTGCTGTCACCAATCGGGAGGCACGATGATCAAAGCATCGCTGCTTGTTTTGGCTGCTATCGCGGTGTTCTTTGCCGAGACCTCCCTGGCCCAGGAGCATCCCACAGTGGAACGCCCGGACCTCAAAGTGGGCGATTCGTGGACCTATCAGAAGATCAATAACTGGCGCGGTATTGTGCGCGGTATTGTGCAGGATAAATACACGCTAGAGGTCTCCGCGACTTCCGGCACGGAAATTCATCTCGCAAGAAAGTCCGAAACGTCCGGCGCAGTCGCCACCGTGACGGAGACACCGGATCTGAACACCATCCGTGGCATCTCTTTCACCACGGGTGCTGCTATTCAATTTTCTCCTGACACAGAAACCTTCGCCTTCCCTCTTCGTGTCGGTAAAACCTGGAAGGCGAAAGCGGATTACGCAACGGGCGATCACGTTGGTTCTTACACGCTCACGACAAAAGTGGTTGGATGGGAAACAGTGAAAGTTCAGGCGGGTGAGTTCACTGCTCTGAAAATAACTCAGGACGGTTACTATAAATCGACCATGGGCACCATGAGCGGATCAGGGAGGATGCAAGAAACCTTCTGGTATGCGCCCGCAGTCGATGGTGTGGTTAAAGTCATGTACAAGGATACCAACTGGGCTGGCCAGCCTTACAACAGATTTAGCGCTGAGCTTCTGACTTACAAGATCAATTAGCGCCGTGGATTTTCGAACCGATGCGGCGGCTACGCGAACTGGATACGTCGATGAAGACGAGCGACCGGCGCTTGCTGAATAACTGACTTCCATCGCCGCCAGTTCGAGCAACGCCCAATATAAATCACTGTGGAATATAAGCTCGGCCACGCTGGTTAATTCCACGTTAAACGTTGGACTGTAATGGGTGCAACCGCCCAATGAGAAATCAGCGCCCGTTCACATGAGAGGATGGAAATGAATAAGCGTAATATGGCAGGGATCATGTTCATGGCGATATTTATTTCTGCGTGCACATCAGGTCCACCTCAGAAGCTACAAACGGAAGATACAAGGGCGTGCGCCAAAAACTTTACCACTGAGGGAAATTTTTTCTCTGGCAGAATTTTTAAAACAAATCAATTCGTCAGTGGTGTTAGTAAGAATGTGGCCATGGATAAAATTGCTCAAAGTATCGCCAAAGAAGGTGGCGTGTCTATCACGAACATTAATAAAGAGATTGGAGTTATTAGCGCAAGCGTAACGAACGCATCATTGGGGGAGAACAGGACAACCCCACTCTCAATTATATTTGAACCCAATAAAAACGGCGTTAATATATACTTGTCTTTTTCTGTTTCTGGTGGACAGACCACTTCCGGCGATGAAATAAAAAATGACTTTTGCGGATTACTTTCGTCTGTTTCTAAAAAGTAAGTGCCTTTTTTAGGGATTCTCTGGATAAGTCAGCCCTATGACGGGCTGGCGTGGTGCATTGGCGACATGAAACAGATCAGCCTTGGCAGTACGGGGTTCGAGGGCTCGAACAAGCGGACACGCAAACGCGAGTTCCTGGCCGCTGTTTCAGTAGTTTGCCGGATTGGACGTGGGCACTGGGCGGCTGCCTGACGAGTCGACCAGTTAGGGCGTGCCGGGCCTCATAAAGGCCCGTATCAAGGGGGATTCGTGATCATGCATCGCGGAAGACAAGCTCGGCCATGCGGGTTGGGGCTGGTAGTTTGGGTTGTTGCACTGGGCGGACTCTTCGTTCCGGCCGCCAGGGCCGCTTCACCGCTACCTGGCCCCGCCAACCCCGGCCGCATCGAGCAGCGTTTCAAGCCGCAGCCCGTCCCGAAGGCCGCGCCGGAGATCACCATTCCCGGCCCCGAGGCGCCGATGCCGCCGGCCGAGGCCCTGAAGATCCACTTCACCCTGAGCGCCGTCATCCTCGACGGCAGCACCGTCTACAAGCCGGCCGACCTCACGCCCCTCTACGCCAGCCTGATCGGCAAGGAAATCTCGCTCGCGGAGGTGTTCGCCCTGCGCGACGCCCTCACCGCCAAATACCGACGCGACGGCTACATCCTTTCGCAAGTGATCGTGCCGCCGCAGAAGGTCACCGGCGGCGTGGTTCATCTGCGGGCCGTCGAGGGCTATGTCGCCAACGTGAGCATTCAGGGCGATGCCCGCGATTCGCGCGGCCTCATCGCCGCCATGGCCGAGCGCATCAAGGCCAGCCGCCCGCTCACGGAGACCGTGCTGGAGCGCTACGTACTCCTGATGCAGGACCTGCCCGGCACCTCGGTGCGCACCGTCCTGCGTCCAGCGGCGAACCGGCCCGGCGCAGCCGACCTCGACCTCGTGGTGACGCACCGGACCGTCACCGGCTATGCCGAGGTCGACAACCACGGCTCCAAGGCCATCGGCCCGCTCCAGGCGCTCGTGGGCATCAACCTCAACTCCTTGTTCGGCCGCGACGAACAGACCGCCCTCCAGTTGGCGACCGTCAACCCGGTGCACGAGTTGCTGTACGCCGCGCTCCAGCACGACGAGGTCCTCACGCCGGAGGGCACGCGTCTCCTACTCTCGGCGACCTACAGCCATTCCGAGCCGGGCGGTGCCCTGGTCGGCCTCAATCCGCTCGGCAACAGCCTGATCCTGCGCGCGGGCGTGGACTACCCGGTCATTCGCTCGCTCGCCCGCACGCTGCGGGTCGGCGCTGCGTTCACGGCACTCGACAACCGCGTCGAACTCCTCGGAACTCAATTCTCCAACGACAAGGTGCGCTACCTCTCGTTGACCACGAGCTACGACGCCGCTGACACCCTGCTCGGCGACAGCCGCCCAGCGAGCACCCTGATGCGCGCCGAGTTGAGCCAGGGGCTGGACATCCTCGGCGCCACCCGCACCGGTTCGCCCAATCTCAGCCGGGCCAACGGCCACAGCGACTTCACCCGGCTCTATGCCGAACTCACCCGCACCCAGACGCTCGCCGGTCGCTTCGGACTGGCACTCGCGGCGGCAGCGCAGGTCGCCGCAGCGCCGCTGCTCTCGGCCGAGCAGTTCGGCCTCGGCGGCAACCGCTTCGGCCGCGGCTACGAGCCCTCCGAAATCCTCGGCGACAACGGCCTTGCCGGCTCGATCGAGGCCCGCTATGACCTCCCCGCTGGCAATACCCTGCTCACCAGTCCGCAGGTCTATGTTTTCTACGACGTCGGCAAGGTCTGGAACATTGCCCCCGCAGCCGGTCAGCCCCAAAGCCAGTCACTCGCCTCGGCTGGTCTCGGCCTGCGGTTCGGCCTGTTCCGCCAGCTCTCGGCAGACATCGAGCTGGCGAAGCCGCTCACCCGCGACATCGCCTCTCGCGGCAACCGGAACATCCGGCCGCTGTTCAGCATCCTCGCCAGCTTCTAAGGGGGTTTCCCATGGCACACCCACCCTTCCGCCCTGCTGCCCATCACACCTTACGGGCCCTGATGGCGAACCTTTTCGGGACGACCGCGCTGACGCTCATTCCGACGCTCGCCCACGCCAACCCTCAAGGTGGCCAGGTGGCCGCCGGCTCGGCGAGCATCGCGCAGCCCAGCCCCAGCCACGTGGCAATCACCCAGACGAGCGAAAAAGCCGTCATCAACTGGCATTCCTTCAGCATTGGCGCCAACGAGCAGACCTCCTTCGCCCAGCCCAACGCCCAGGCGATCGTCCTCAACCGCGTGGTCGGCGTCGACCCGTCGAAGATCATGGGTGCGCTCAAGGCGAACGGCCAGGTGTGGCTGGTGAACCCCAACGGCATCGCGTTCGGCAAGACCGCCCAGGTGGACGTGGCGGGGCTGCTCGCCACCACGCTCGACATCAGCGACCGCAACTTCATGGCGGGAAACTACAAGTTCAGCGGCCGCGGGAACGCCGGCGCGATGGTGGCGAACGCCGGGCACATCACGGTGAGCGACGCCGGCCTTGCCGCCCTGGTCGCTCCAGGGGTGGAGAACTCCGGGGTCATCATGGCCCGTCTCGGGAAGATCCAGCTCGCCTCGGCGGCCGGGTTCACGGTCGACCTCAATGGCGACGGCACCTTCAATTTTCTGCTCGACAAGCAGGCCACGCGGCAGATCGTTCGCGCTGACGGTACGGCTCCATTGGCCGCCATCACCAACACCGGCAGCCTGATTGCCGACGGCGGCACCATCCTCCTGACCGCCGACGCCGCCAAGTCGGTGGTCGATCACGCCATCGACATGGCGGGCTATGCGCTGGCCCGCAGCGCCAACCTGCGTGGTGGGACCATCGTGCTTGATGGTAGTGCGGCAGGAACGGTGCGGGTCTCGGGCACCCTCGATGCCTCGGGTCAGGGGCCAGGGCAGAGCGGCGGCACGATCAAGGTGCTGGGCGGCATGCAGAATGGCACGGTGGCTGTGTCCGGCACGCTGGATGCCAGCGCTCTAAATGGAGGCAACGGCGGCTTCATTGAAACCAGTGCCGCGCATGTCACGGTGGCGAACACAGCGAGAGTGACCACCGCCGCGCCCAATGGCAAGACCGGCACCTGGCTCATCGATCCGCACGACTACACCATTGCCTCGACCGGCGGCGACATCACGGGGGCCGCGCTCTCCACGCAGCTTGCCAGCACCAATGTCACCCTCATCAGCAGCAGTGGCGCCAGCGGCGTCAACGGCGACATCAACGTCAACGATGCAGTCAACTGGAGCGCGAATACGCTCACCCTGACCGCCGCCAATAACATCAACGTCAACGCCGTGATGGCGGCAAGTGGCAACGCTTCGCTGGCGCTGAATCCGACTACCGCAAATGGCGCGGATGCCGCTGTAGGCACTGGCACGCTGGTGATGGGCAGAAACTCCAGCGGCAACTTCACTGGTCGGGTTGATTTCAGCGGCATTGGCACGCTTTCCATCAACGGTACGCCGTATATCGTGATCAACAGTCTGGGTGTGGCGGGAGATACCGGCACCACCACCTTGCAGGGCATGCAAAACAATCTCACCGGTCAATATGTCTTGGGCAGCAACATCGACGCCACGGTAACCAGCGGCTGGAACGCGGGGGCCGGCTTTGTGCCAATCGGTGGGAGCGGTGTCAACTTTCGGGGCGTATTCGACGGTCTGGGCCACACCATCAGCAATCTTTATATCCACACCAGCCTCGGGTATGCAGGCCTGTTTGGGCAGGTTGGGGTGACCGCGCTCGGTGTTTTCGGGTCGGTGGGCCGGACTGGTATGGTCAGGAATGTGGGGATGATTGGCGGTAGCGTGACGGATACAACCGCCGGCGCCCCTGTCGGTGGGCTGATCGGGGAAGAGGCATATGGCACGATCAAAAACACCTATACAACCGGGACGGTGAGTGGCACCGGCAATAGCTTTATCGGCGGACTGATCGGGTTCGACGCATTCGGCACGATCAGCAATTCCTATGCGACCGGGGCGGTAAGCGGTGTCGGCAATAACGCCATCGTCGGCGGGCTGGTGGGTGGAGTATACGGCGCGCTCAGTAATTCCTATGCTACCGGGGCGGTGAGTAGCAGCGGCAATAGCAAAGTCGGCGGCCTAGCGGGTTGGAACAATGGTGGCACGATCAGTCATGCGTACGCCACGGGATTTGTGACAGGAGGAGGGGCAGCAAGCGATGGGAGCGGCGGAAGTACCGTTGGAGGCTTGGTTGCAGCGAACGATGGAGCTATATCAAAATCCTATGCGTCCGGAAACGTAAGCGGTGGCGGCAATGGAGGTGGCCTCGTTGGTATCAACAATACTACCGGATCGATTAGCCAATCGTACGCAACAGGTTCCGTAAGCGGAAATAGTTTCTATGGATATGGTGGGCTCATCGGCACAAATGAAGGTTCTATCACAAACTCATATGCAACCGGCTCGGTTTCCGGAACATTTTCAAGTGCTTCTGTCGGCGGCCTGGTCGGCGCCAATTACCTCACAATTTCAGAATCTATTTCAACGGGGCGAGTGACCGGAAGCGGATTTATAGTCGGTGGGTTTCTGGGATATAACTCCAGCGCTGGAGTCGTATCAAATTCGTTTTGGGACAACCAGACCTCCGGCCAGTCCACCAGCGCTGGTGGCTCCAGCCTGACCACCGCACAGCTCAAGGGCAGCCTGCCCTCTGGGTTCGGTCCGACCGTCTGGGCGCTCAACAGCGCGGTCAACAATGGCTATCCTTCTTTGCAATGGCAGGTGGCTTCTACACCAACTCCGACACCCGCACCGACACCTACGCCAGCGCCTACCCCAACTCCGACGCCAATTCCAGCGCCTACTCCAACGCCTGCTCCTATCCTGACGCCAGCTCCAGCTCCAGCTCCAACACCTACGCCAGCACCGGTTCCAGCACCAGGCAGCGGATCAGTGACGCCAGCACCAACACCAACACCACCTGAGGCGAATAGCAGCTCGATTACGATCAATATGCAGCCTATTCCGCCGCAGGAACAACAGGCTCTGAATCAGGTGCAGAACCAAACGGCCGGTGTGGGCGTAGTAGCTGACGTCGGATTGGAGGTGGGACAGGAATTCGCCCTCGGAATTGGAGATGTACTCGGTGAAGCGGCAGCTCGTTTTTCCACCGCCGCCAATGGAATCATTACCATTCTGATCGGTGGTGGTGAGGTCGCAGCACAAATCGGTGCCAATACGATAAGTGTGACGCGCGCGCCCAACGGATATTTTGAGAGCTACGTTGAACTTTTTGCGCCTGACCTTAGCACTATGCCTCTCTCCAAAGTTGTCGATGAAACCCGCAAATACATTCAATCGACCACTGATGTACCCGTAACACCTCAGGCAGTGAAAACAGTTCTACTATATTATGCTCGGGCCAACAACATTACGCTTTACAAAAATGGTAACTAAACAGGGAGTGGCCATATGGAAAATTTTGAAGTCAAATATAGAATCGGCTCTGAAATTAAGAGCACGGCAATCACCGCATCCGACGAGTCGCTGCCGGTCACGCCTTCCGTTCCTCGTATCCGGGCATATCAACTGACGACGTAATCAGTGTCAAAAACCTAAACAGATACGCGACCAAATATGGTGAGGCCAATTTCGTCACAACCGCCCTGATTATTCTCATCGGCCGCGCGCTTGGAATCATTGGCTGGTGACCTATGCTTGGAGCAATTGCACGAGCAGCGCAAGCAAGTGGTGCGGCTGCACAAGAAAATCATCAAAATCATGCAGATCGTGGCGATGGCAGGGTTGAGCTATCCTTAAACTGAGGCCCACCAGGAGGTGTAGGGACCCGTTAGCTCAGCGAAACCCTGACCGACCAAGAACTCTTACCTTGGAGTGCTGAGAAGCTGGTCGGATCACAAAGAATTTGGATGATCGTACAAAAAACAAGCGCAAAGGAGAAAGTAACTATGAAAATCGCAGCGGGGATCGCCGGTATTCTGCTTGGCCTACTCTCCCTCATGTATGTAGGTATCTTCGGCAGTATGGTCGGCTCGGCCGCCGGTTGGCTGGGATCGATTCCCTTTCAAGGCAATAACCTTGGTCCTTGGGCCGAGATGGTTTCGATGCTTTCGTGGTTAGCGCCACTCGTCACGATCGTAGGCGGAATAGTCACTTTTTCCAATCCACGCGTTGGTGGAATCATTCTCGGCGTAGGCGCGTTCCTTCACTGGAATCTCCTTGGGCTCGGGCAGGCGGGAAAGCTGTTCGTTTTTCCGATTGGGGCCATAGCCGCTCTTGCGCTTTTCGCCAGATCTTCAACTCGGATCGCTATCAATGTAGGGGCCAACCAGACTTTTGCTGAACCTGGTAGCCCTAGCAATACCGCCGGACCAAGTTTCGATCGAGCCAAATGGAATGCGCTGGTCCAGTACGATCAAGACATTTCCTCGCTGGCCGAAAAGCTGCAACCCCTCGGAACAAAGTGGGTAGACCAGTTGGCATCGTCTTATCTGGCTCTAAACGACAAAAAATACCTTCCTGACATAGAGCGGAAAATTGTTGCGGCTGCGAGGGTGGAGGCGGAAGAGAACAAGCGGGAGAGAATTGTTGCGGAAGAACAGCGAAAAGCACAAACTGAACTGTGGCGAAATCGTGGCCGGACAACTAGGAAATTTGCCCAACTAACGTGGGGAACACAGACTCGCCGAATTGTAACGCTTAGCGGAGCCGTATTACTTTTGGCGATCGTCGTTTCGCTGCATTTTCTCATGCAGCCTGCAAAAGTGGACGCAAGTATCGTCTGGTCGGCGAAATTTTCAGATTCGAGTCCCTGCCCTGATATAACGTGTCTCGTTGGACAGATGGAGCAACATCATGCGACTAAGATGGCCGTGGATTTCGCCCGTGAACTGACTGCCGCGAAAGGCGTGCCAACATGGGTCGCTAAATTCTATAAGTTTGGGCCCGTCGATATGGTTGCATATGACTGCCTACCACCTGCATGTGAATATCATGGTGGCTTTGCACTCGTTAATGGGTCACCTCGCATCGTGCTCGATACTTCGGAGTTGGTGATGCTTCGGTACAACCCTGAAGTGCAGCAGTGGCTATCCAGAAACGGCGGCTTCTTGACGCGCTATTATGGTTTTGAACGTGAATTTCAACTGCAGGATGGCACCCAACGCTTCGTGTTTGTAAATACAATTTCTCAGTGCGAAGCTTGCCAGCCATCGGCGGCGGTGGAGTTTGCATTCGACTTTAATAATTCCGGCAAGCTTATCAGCAAGAGCGTGTTGGATGTTTTGCCGAAGACGCCGTCCGGACTGGCATGGCCGCCGGGGCACTAATTCCTTGTGCAAATAACAGAACAGACGCGATCCCGAGATGCACTCCACCAAGAACCAACCAATGGCACTTCAATGGGATGAACGCCCCCTCCCTGCAACACCTGCGGACAAGTTCATGCCAAAGTAGCCGTGCCAGCGGGCGCATCGATCGGGGGATATGGATAACATGTTCCTGTGTCGCCATTGACCGCGAATCAGCCATGATCTTCTTGCTCGTTTATTCTATTAAAATTTAAGGTTTCTACGCAATGTTTGGTCCAAGCTATAAAGATGACGACATGGTGGAAGTTTGCGGCCGGAAATTCCACGGCTTCGCACGCGCAGAAATACACCCTGTTATTTCTTCTCTGATCTGTGAACACCCCAGAGGCAAGGTTCTTGATTTTCCAGCCGGCGCAGGGGCACTTGCATGGAAACTGCATAATGAAGGATTCGAGGTGGTCTCTGCCGACAAGGTTATCGGCAATTTCGAAAACCCGGAGTTGCAAATCATAGAAGCCGATCTTAATCAGATATTTCCATTTGATGATAACAGTTTCGACCACGCATGCTTTGTTGAGGGCCCAGAGCATGTTGAGAACGTATACCACTGTTTTCGAGAATTTTCGCGTGTATTAAAACCGGGCGGCCGTCTTTTTTTAAGCATGCCAAATTACTCCAATCTACAGAATCGTTTGCGTGATCTCATGTATGGCGCATCGGAACCGATGGTTGGCTTTGACGCCTTAAACCATGACTACGACGACAGCAACCGCTATATGATACACATCAATAGGCTTAGCTACCCTATGCTGCGTATGGCTCTCGAATTTGCTGGATTTCAAGTAATTGATATACGAAAAGACAAAACAAAGAAGAAACAGCGACTTCTTTGGCCTCTAGCTGCACTTATTTATGGCCTCACGAAAGCACGTGGCGAGCGCGGCAGAAACAAGTACTGGCTGCACGAAAATAATTCTCCCAACGTTTTAATGGGCGGTAACACAATAATACTTTGCGCAGAAAAACGTGCAGTGCACTTGAAACCGCCATCCATAACCCCCGCTTCCAAGAAAACTTGAGTCGAGAATCGCCAGCACGTCACAACAACGGCTCGACGTTCTCAATTCTGCTATTCGATTGATGCTACCCACCTATTGCCGTTCCGGGTGAGTGTCGAGGAAACCCACCCCTTCTCGCCAATCATGCTCCGCTCCGAACTGATCGACCGCCTGGCTGAACGCCACCCTCACCTTGCACGCAAGGATGCCGAGGAAAGCGTCGAGGTCATTCTGGAGGCCATCATGCAGGCCGTGGCCGAGGGCAAGCGCGTGGAGATTCGCAACTTCGGAGCATTCAGCGCCTCCGAACGCAAGGCACGCATGGTGCGCAACCCCAGGACTGGCGAAGTGTTCACGCGGTCGGCAACGCGGCTTCCAAAGATTCAGGGCTGGCAAGCCGCTCCAAGCGCTCGACCCGATGCAAACGACCACCGATCCACGTCCCACGAGGCGGTGATCGGACGTTTTATTTTGTTTCACCCATAAGTTGACTTGATTTGCGGAGTGGCTGCGGCGCCAGGTCTTCCGTACATTACAGAGCCACCCATTGCGATCCAAGTAGTCCATCAAGCTGCGGGCTTGATGGACTGGGGAGGACTATGCGCTATGCATTGTTCATGGCTTGTCTGGCTGGGCGGCTGCCACCAACACACCGGCAGCCTACTGCTGGCCCGACACGGCCCGCTCCAATCTCATCATGCCGCCCGAGCCGGCCGGCGCACAGCCCCGGTTCCTTTGCCCCTTGGGGGGGCCTGGTGGCGTCCGGATGGCTGAGGTTCGAGCGCTATCGCCCGGCACCAATCATCGGCTAGCTGGGCTCTACCTTGGCTGGCTTCCAGGCAAATATCCTGCAAGATCCGGGTTCGTGTGCTGAGACGAACGTCGCATCCAGGTCAGAGACATTCCCCAAGGCAACACCGGAAATTGCTTTGGCGCGACAGGTATTGGAGCGTGTTTTGATCCTGCTTGCCACGCTTCGTCTCTCCAGCGTGAATGAAGCTCAAGCGACGCGCCATGAATTTACACATCGACATATCTGGCTGATTGGTTCTGGATGAACTGACGTTTGTTGTCCATATACTGCCGCCAAGCATTCCAATTCGTTGGTGTGGAGAGTGTCCGCCAACAAACCTGCATTCCGCGCACGAAGAGGCGCCAGAAAGCCTGATCCATCCAGGGGGTCTATGCATCTGCATCTTGCATTGCAGTTCAGCTTCTTGCGCCACGCCTGCGCCTGTCGATCAGGACGATCGTCCGCATGGCGGGTCAGGCATCTGAAGGCGTAGCGGTCCATGCACGCCGTGGAGAATCAGGCCCCACCGGCCAGCCTGCCGCCGCCCCAGGCCGGGGCTGAGGGGCGCTGTTCGGATCCGGACCCCGATCCGGACCCTGGGCTGGCCGGGCTGATCCTGATCGCCCAGTTCCACAACATTCCCGCCGACGCTGCCTCCATCCGCCATCAGGCCGGGCGGCCAGCCGGTGTGTTGTCCACCACGGACCTGCTGCTGGCGGCCAAGTCGCTGGGTCTCAAGGCCCGCCTCGTGCGCCTGAGTCCGGAGCGGCTGGAGCACACCCCCTTGCCCTGCCTGGCGTTGCAGGACGACGGCCACCATGTCGTGCTGGCCCGGGTCGACGCCGCCAAGGCCTTGATCCACGATCCCGCCACGGGGCAGAACCAGATCCTCACGCGCGAGCAGCTCCACGCCCGCTGGGGCGGCCAGGCCATCCTGTTCACCTCCCGCGCGTCGCTCGCCGGAGAACTGGCGCGCTTCGACTTCTCCTGGTTCATCCCCGCCGTGGTCAAGTACCGCCGCCTGCTGCTCGAAGTGTTTGGCATCTCCCTCGTGCTGCAACTCTTCGCATTGCTGACCCCGCTGTTCTTCCAGGTCGTGTCGACAAGGTGCTGGTCAACGGCGCCCAGTCCACGCTGATGGTCATCGGCATCGCCTTCGCCGCCAGTTCCATCTTCGAGGTGGTCTTGAGCGGACTGCGCACCTATGTGTTCTCCCACACCACCAACCGCATCGACGTCGAACTGGGCGCCAGGCTGTTTCGCCACCTGCTGAGCCTGCCCTTGCCCTACTTCGGCGCGCGCCGCGTGGGGGACACCGTGGCGCGCGTGCGCGAGTTGGAGAGCATCCGCAACTTCCTCACCGGCCAGACCCTCACCTCGGTGATCGACGTGCTGTTCTCCGGTGTGTTCCTCGCCGTCATGCTGCTGTATAGCTGGCAGCTCACGCTGCTGGTGGCGCTGTCCCTGCCGCTGTATGTGCTCATCTCGGCCCTGCTGGTGCCGCCCCTGCGCACCCGCCTGAACGAGAAGTTCGCCCGCGGCGCCGACAACCAATCCTTCCTGGTCGAGACGGTCTCCGGCATCGAGACCATCAAGTCCATGGCCGTGGAACCCCAGTTCACCCACCACTGGGACAAGCAGCTCGCCAGCTATGTGACGGCGGGATTCCGCGTCACGACCCTGGCCAACCTGGGCCAGCAGCTCATCCAGCTCATCGGCAAGCTGGTCAACGTGGGCATCCTGTGGTGGGGCGCCCAGCTCGTCATCGCGGGCAAGCTCTCGGTTGGGGAACTCGTGGCCTTCAACATGCTCGCCGGCCGGGTGTCGGCACCGATCCTGCGCCTGGCGCAGCTCTGGCAGGACTTCCAGCAGGTGGGCATCTCCATGCAGCGCCTGGGCGACATTCTCAACACCCGCACCGAGCTGGCGCAGAATCGCCAGGCGCTGCCGCAGGTGCACGGCAAGATCGCGTTCGAGAACGTCAGCTTTCGCTACACGCCCGACGGGCCGCCGGTCCTCAATGGCATCAACCTGGAGATCGCCCCCGGCGAGATCATCGGCATCGTCGGGCGCTCCGGGTCGGGCAAGAGCACGCTGACCAAGCTGCTGCAGCGCCTGTATCTGGCCGAGTCCGGACGCATCCGCATCGACGACATCGACCTGGGGCTGGCCGACCCCGCCTGGCTGCGCCGCCAGGTCGGCGTGGTGCTGCAAGAAAATCTGCTGTTCAACCGCAGCATCCGCGACAACATCGCCCTGACCCAGCCCGCGGTCAGCCTGGACGCCGTCATCCAGGCCGCCAAGCTCGCCGGCGCCCACGACTTCATCGGCGAACTGCCCGAGGGCTATGACACCCGGGTGGGCGAGCACGGCGCCAACCTCTCCGGCGGCCAACGCCAGCGCATCGCCATCGCCCGCGCCCTGGTGAGCAACCCGCGCATCCTGATCTTCGACGAAGCCACCAGTGCGCTGGACTACGAGTCCGAACGCATCATCCAGGACAATATGCGCGCCATCTGCCAGGGACGCACCGTCATCATCATCGCCCACCGTCTGTCGGCCGTGCGTGTGGCGCACCGCATCGTGGCGATGGACAAAGGCCGCATCATCGAGGCTGGCTCCCATGCCGACCTGCTGGGCCAGGATGGCTATTACGCCGGCATGGTCCGGATGCAGGCGGCTTGACCATGCCACAACGTCCACGCCCGCTGCGCTGGCTCGCCTTCCAGGACCTGCTGCGCCGCTACACGCAGGTGTTCCGCGCCTCCTGGCAAATGCGCCACGAACTCAGCGGGCCGCAGCGCCACGCCCATGAACTGGCCTTCCTGCCGGCGCATCTGGAACTGGTCGAAACACCCGTGCATCCCGCGCCGAAATGGACGGCGCGCCTGATCGTGCTGTTCGCCGCGCTCACGGTGCTGTGGGCCATCGTCGGCAACATCAACGTCGTCACCACCGCCCAGGGCAAGCTGGTGCCCGAGGGCCAGGTCAAGGTGGTCCAATCCATGGACACCGGCACGGTGTACAGCATCCTGGTGCGCGACGGTCAACAGGTTCGCGCTGGCCAGCCGCTGATCGAACTCGACGCCACCCAGGCCGGCGCCGATCTCGACAAGGCCCGCGCCGCACTCCAGGACGCGGAGCTGACGGCTGCACGGGCTCAAGCCCTGCTGGCAGCGCAAAACACGCAACGCCCCCCAAACGTCGTGGCCGTCACCGGAGCCAGTGTGGAGGACCAGAGCGAGAGCCGGCACCTGGCCGACGCCCAGTACGCCGAGTTGCAGGAGAAACTCGCCGCCCAGCAGGCCGAACTGCTGCACCGGCAAGACGAATGGCTCTCCACCCAGCAGGTCATCGCCAAGCTGCAGCAAACGGCCCCGCTGGCCGCGCAGGTGGCGCAGTCCTACGCCGCGCTCGTCAAGAACAACTTCGTGGCCCGACAGGACTATCTGCAAAAGGAGCAGGACAGCATCAACCAGACTGGAGAGCTGGCGGCGCAGCGCAGCCAGGCGCTGGCCCTGCAGGCTGCTGTCACCCAGCAGCAGCGCGACATCTCCACCACGGTGGCGCAGTTCCGCCGCGAGCAGCTCGACCAGTTGAACAAGGCCCAGGAGCAGGAACAACAGGCCCGTCAGAATCTGGCCAAGGCGCAGCAGCGTGCCACCCGCCTGGTGTTGCGCGCCCCCGTGAGCGGCACGGTGCAACAGCTTTCCATCTTCACCGTGGGCGGCGTGGTCAGCCAGGCCAAGCCGCTGATGGAGATCGTGCCGGACGACACCCTGGAGGTGGAGGCCAAGGTGTCGAACAAGGACATCGGCTTCGTGCGCGCCGGGCAAAACGCGGCGGTCAAGCTGGAGACCTTCTCCTTCACCCGCTACGGCGATCTGCACGGCACGGTGCGTCTGGTGTCCAACGACGCCGAGACCACCAAGAAGCAGACCCTGGTGTTCCCGGTGCGCATCCACCTCGACGCCAACCGCATGTGGGTGGATGGCCACTGGGTCCAGCTTTCTCCTGGCATGGCCGTGACGGTGGACATCAAGACCGGGCGGCGCAGTGTGGCCGATTATTTTCTCAGTCCGTTGATGAAAACGGCGGAGGAGAGTTTGCATGAACGGTAATTGTGTCAAGCCGTCAACGCCCACCTACGCCCGCTCGGGTCTGTTTTCTTATCGAGGAGAGTTCGGATGTTGAGTGAACTAAAGGGTTTTTCGCGATGGATTGGCGCCCCGTTACGGCTTTTCCTCGTCGCAGGACTGTCATTGGTGTTGCTTCACCAACGAGGTGCATTCGCCTTCGACCTTGGCGAAACTGGGGCCTTGCTCGGCATTCAGCCCGGCGGCAAGATGCTCAGGCCTTATGCGGTGATCCCCGAAACATTCGCGCCCACGTCTGTGGCCCTCAGCCCCGATGGCAAATTTGTGGCCGACGTGGGTATGTATGCCCCTATCGTGCATGTCTGGGACATCCAAACCAAAGCGCTGGTGCGCACGCTGTCAGGGGGAGGTCCCAACGCGGATCGTCACGCCATCGCTTGGAGCCCGGACGGACGCTATCTGGCTGTTTGTGACGGCCCCAACCCCAGTTCAACATTCGTCACCATCTGGAATACGGCAACCTGGAACACGGTTGCGCAATTGAAACCTGGCGTCAGTTGGACGGGATCGTGCATTTCTCCAACATTTAACGCCAATAGCACTCTTTTTGCTTACAGCGATGGAGAAGGAGATGCCTTCATTTACTCGACAAGCACGTGGACGCAAACGCATGCAACGCGCTACGGATACGCGCAGGTCAAAGATGAATTGTTCAAGCAGCATTTAATTCCTACAACATTGATTGGCGAACAAATCGCCTTCATTCCACATCAACCAAAATTGGCAATCGGCGTCAATGGCCTTTTTAGTGATAATGGAGATAACACACTCGCGAAGATCCGGATTCAGGATTTTGTGAGCACCAATAGGATCATCGTATGGAATTTGAATGGGCAGCCACCGGACATTGAGCACACGATAATTGACCCCCATAAAGTTTTATTAATTTATGGCAAACAACCTCTGCTGCCACCAAATCCAGATTACCCTGGAGCTCCGAGAAGTCGTGCCGATCCTGTGATCGATGCCATCGGGTTCGCCCCAGATGGCAAAACATTCGCGACCGGAACGGAATCGGGCGATGTGAAAATCTGGAATTTGAACCCCTTTGATCTGATCGCCTTTCCGCTCCACGGAACGATCCCCATGCGAGGGGAAATCAGAACCGTGCTATTCACCGCCGATGGGGGACATCTGCTCGCGTCAAAAGAGGGCAGCGGATACCCCAATGTTCTTGGAAAAATCGTTGTCATCGAAGCAAAAACTGGCGCAGTTGAAGAAACACTGCCCGTTGCCAATTACGGCGGCTTGGCCTACAGCGGGAAAACTAGCCTCGTCGCCATCGGGAGCCATTCCTTGGGCGGCTATCGTATCTTGATTTGGAAATTTCGTTGAATCGAATTTTTACAGAAATCCAGGAGAATTATCATGGCGGTCAATCAAGCTGAAACACTGATTTCCCCCGAATCACTCCAAGCGGCGGAGTTGATTTCCAATGTGGCTTACGGATCGACTGGATTTGCAGCCGATGCAAATCTCACGCAAGATCTCGCCAACCTCACTGCGGCCGGCTGGACTGAAATGGCGGCGCCCACCGACACCGCCAACAACTATGCCGGCGTTGCGTTTTATAAGATCATCCAGGTCAACGGGATCAATACGCTTCAGGTTATCATTGGGAATCGGGGCACTGATTCTATTGGCGACATTCTCATCAGGGATGCTGAAATAGCGGCAGGAGGGCGGCCCGCAAGTGATGCGCAAGCCTCGGAATATTACCAGCAAATCATCGGAATAGCCCAAAAAATTGCAACGGCGAATGGAAATATCGCCGTTTCTGTGTTGGAAACTGGACACTCGCTTGGAGGTCAGGAGGCAGATTTTGTTGCATCGACTACGCAAAAAGTCCCGACAGCAGCCATTACTTTTGATGCGCCAGGGCAGAGCATAATCGATGCTTTGACAGCAACCTTCAAAAATGCCTTCAATATTTACAATCAAGGTGATCTTGTTCATTTGGCTGGCGGGCCATACGTTGGTGGTTCGGCGGAAATCAATGCTGAAGTCGTCTCAAACGCTTCGGCATTTGATCAAGGCGCTGTTGTAGGCGCGGGTTTTGCTGAGCTTGGCATGCTCGTTGGAGGTATCGCGGGTGTGGGCGCTGCTGGACTCTACACAAATCATTCGCTAACCGACATCAGCAACTTTCTGGCAGCTCATCCTGCACTTGGAGGAATCAATTTTGATCTGTATCCACCTGATCTGTTGAACCAGCAAATTGTCGATAAACTCGTCGCCATCACGCCTGCAGATTTTTATGCCATGTCGGCGACGCAAAAGGCGGCTCTCTATACCAGCGTCTTCAATACAAGTTCTACATCATCCTCGGGTAACGGATCGTCTTCATCCCCACCGCAAGAGACGTTTACAGCGACCGCACCGTCAGCGAACAGCCAAACATTAACGGGAAGTATGGGAGACATGATCGTTCAAACGGTGTCAGGCTCGACTGCCACGAGTAACGATAGCAACGGCTACAGCATCACGCAAACTTATGACGCCACAACCGGCGCACTGACCAGCGACACCTGGAAGAACGCAGCCAACGGCACTAACGGTACTGACACCTACAACGCCGACGGCTCTTCCAAAGGCAAAGTCACCTATGCCGACGGCAATTACGCCACGACCATCGACGACGGCCAGGGCAACATCACCACCGACTACTACACCAAAGATAATGTAGAAATACGCCAGACTTGGGTGCATTCGGATGGGTCATCAGGTACGGTCAATCTGTTTGGAGATGGCGTCACGCTGATCCCGGGGGGTGGTACTTATGACGTTCCGACATCGGCGTCCATGATTTTGCAGAACCCGGACGGAAGCTACACCGCAACGGGTTGGAACGATAAGAACGCATCCACCACGACCAACTTTGCCGCCAATGGCAGTCAGACGTCTCAGTCCACCGGCAGCGGGACAGGGGTCAACGATTTGACTGTCACAAGCAGCAAAACCGGCTATATCGCAGGGGAGGAGGTCACCTACAACGACAACGCCTCAGGTACCGTTGTTGGTGATTCCTGGTATGCCGCCAATCCGGATGGCAGTGTCAATCCGAATGGTGTGTATTTGGACTGGGCCCAAGCGACTGCCACTAGCGGAACGACCACTGACAATGCAAGCGGCATCGTCTTCAAGACGGCCACGGCACTTGACGGCAGCCTCTATCGCGATACGCATGAGCTGCAAGGCGATACGGTCAGCCATCTCACCTCGAACGGCACGCTGCTCTCGGACAACTGGACCATGACCGATGGTTCGAACACCACACCTTCGGTGACGGGCAGCGACACCTTCAACGCCGATGGCTCCGGCAAGGGATCCTTCAGCGACACACGCGATGGCACGGCTGGCACCGTCACCCTCAACGGCCAGGGCGACATCGTGGTGGTCAACACGAACGCCAGCGGCACGGTCACCAGTGAAGACACCTGGAACGGCAGCACGGACACCTACACAGTCGCCACGCTCAATGGCAGTGGTGCCACGCTGAGTTCGTATGACTACCTGGCCAACGGCAACGTCATCGCCACTGATTATGCGTCCAATGGGAACATCGCCGATCAACAAACCGTGGCTGCGGGATTGGTCGTCAACCCCGACGGATCGAGCTTCAGCAAGGTCGCCAATGCCAACGGCAGCTACACCGTCTACTATCAAAACGCCTCGGGTGACACCACGGCGTATCAGTACAGCGCCAGCGGACAGCTCACCGGCAGCTACCACACGACCAGCTACGACTATCAGCATGCGGACTGGACTGGCACCCTCGCCAATGGATCGACCTGGACGGGCACGCTCAACGACTACACGCCCACCTTCACGGATGCCCAGGGCAATGCCTGGACGTGGTATCTCAATGCCGCGGGCGTCGAGACCGGCGCTGACTACGTCAACGCCGCCCTGGGCACGCATGGCTACATCACCTACGGCGCCAACGGCGCTGCCTATGAGGTCGACTACGCAGCGAATGGGACTTACACGACCATCAGCCAGGACGGGCAAGGGGATCTGACCGACACCTTCTTCGACGCCAGTGGCACCGAGACGGGGGATTCCTGGAAGACCGCCAATGGCGCGCACGGCGGCGACACCTACAACGCCGATGGCTCCAGCAGTGGCACGTCCTATAACGCCGACGGCAGCTACGGCAGCTACACCGACGACGGCAAGGGCGACATGGCCTCGGCGGAGTACTCGGCTGCAGGCGTCATGCTGAGCGAAGTCTGGACCAACGCGAATGGCACCTCCGGCAACGCAACCTTCAATGCCGATGGCTCCACCGCGACCACGAACTACAACGCCGACGGCAGCTACACCGTCACCAACAACGACGGCAAGGGCGACATCTTTCAAACGGATTACACGGCAACGGGTGTGAAAACGAGCGACGCCTGGCAGAAGGCCAACGGCACCAAGGGAAGCGATACCTTCTTTGCACCGGGATCTGTCTACAACCTGCTGGCCGAAGGGCAGACCACCAACCCGGATGGCAGTTCCAGCCAGTACCAGACCATCCTCAACAGCAGCAACCTCGTCGAGACCGACACCACCTTCTACGCCTCGGGCGGTGTCGTCAGTGGCACGAGCAAGAGCGTCAACAACGGCAACGGCACGGCCACGGTCAACAGCTATTCGGCCAGCGGGACGCTGACCGAGACGATGACCGACACCTTGAGTAGCGCCGGCGCCGTCACGAGCGACACCTGGACCAAAGCCGATGGCAGTTCAGGCAGCGACACCTTCCATGCCGACGGATCGAGCAGCGGCACCACGATCAACACGGATGGCAGCACCAGCGCCTATGCGAACGACGGCCAGGGCGACATCACGACCGACAGCTACAAGGCCAGTGGCGTGCTCTCGGCGGTGGCCTGGAGCAGCGGTGACCCGTATGTGACCACGACCTCGTCGACCAATGCCGCCGGTTCGGTCACGACGACGAGCACCAATGCCCAGGATCATTCCAGCATCCTGACGACCACCAACACCGACGGCAGTTCGGTCAAGGCCATCAGCGACGGCAAGGGCGACACGACGACGGACAACTATTCGGCTTCGAACGTTCTGACCAGCGACTCCTGGACGCAAGCCAACGGCACCTCCGGCAGTGATGCCTACAACGCCGACGGCAGTTCCAGCAGTACGGTCAACGACGGCCAGGGAGACTCGACCACGGACAACTACTCCGCCAATGGCGTGCTGATGAGCGATAGCTGGAGCAAGGCCGATGGCAGCCACGGGTCGGATACCTACAACACCAATGGCTCCAGCAGCAGCACAAGTTACAACGCCGATGGCAGTTACACGACCACGAGCGATGATGGTCAAGGCGACGTCACCACCGATCGCTATTCCAGCAGCGGCACCCTGCAGAGCGACTCGTGGATCAAAGCAGACGGAACCATCGGTACAGACACCTACAACGCCAACGGATCTGTGGCAAGCTCAACTTCCTACAACCCGACACAAAAGACGCTCAATCCATTTTTGAGCGGCAACACGAGCGGGGTGCAAGTGCAAAACACAGATAACCAATATGGCAATGTGATTGCCGACACGTGGACCGCGCCGGACGGCACCTATGGTGCAGATTCCTATCAAAGTCGTGTATTCGGAAACATCTGGCCCAGACCCATCAATTACGGCACAGGCATCAAATACAACAGCAATGGAAGCTACAGCTCCTACCAAATCAATCAATCCCAGGGCACGCTTTGGATTGGAAATTACACCACGGGAGGGGCCCTTCAATCGGACATCTATGAAAATAACATTGGATTCTCAGGAGCAGTTTTTAATTATGGTTGGGATACTTATCATGCAGACGGCTCAGTAACCGGATTCGAGCGCAATCAATATGAATCTGTTACGTACACCTACGATGGCAAGGGCGGTTATAATTATACGCTGTATAGCGCAAGC
Organism: Thiomonas sp.; assembly: GCF_054608695.1. Classification (NCBI taxonomy): domain Bacteria; kingdom Pseudomonadati; phylum Pseudomonadota; class Betaproteobacteria; order Burkholderiales; genus Thiomonas; species Thiomonas sp. The sequence continues at coordinate 1,356 of NZ_JBTRXV010000051.1, read as the reverse complement.
GGCATAAAAATCGCTGATGCGTGGCAGTCCGATCATGGAGGCATTGGACTCGATGTATACAATCAAGGCGGCGTAAACTATAGCGTTGCGGTCGCAAGCAACGGCGCCATCACGAGCAACCTCATTGGTCAAGTAAGCACGCCAATAGGGCAATATGCCGACTATCAGCCTCCTGGATCCAATCAAGAATTTCAGGTTGGTGGGGGAACGACTGGGGCGTCCCCCGCGATTTCATTTGTCGACCGGACAAGTGGACAGCAAATTACAATAGAACCTGATCTAAGTGGGATCGCTAGCACGAATGATTTTAATTTCAATAACATGCCTGATCCCAATAATCCCAATGCAGGAGGGGATCTTACTTTTTTTCCGTCCGATTACACGACTGGAAGTCAATATCTTTTCCTGAATCCTGCGCTTGTAGCAGGTAGCGGCAATAGTATAAATTTGACACCTGGTTCCAGCGACGTTTATGCCGCGCCGTGGGGTGATACATGGACCAGTAGCAATGGAGCACACGGCGTTGATTATTTTACCAACCCATCGAGTTACACCGATTTATTTTATGGCGGGCAAACGTCTTTTTATCTGAGCCCCGGCTTGTGGGGTGATGCGCACATTTATTACGCAGCCGATGGCAGCGAAATCAAAACATCCGTTGATGATCTCTCGAATGTGAACACAGTCTTCTTAGCTGCAAATGGATCAGCCATTGGCGGCCTGAGCGTCAATGCAAACGGAGAAATCATAAACATGACGAGCGGCGCATTCAATGAGGTCGAATATTATGCTGACGGTAGTAACAGCGTTTATGTCAGCGACGGTAGCGGCAATGTAACAGCCACCTATTCCAATGTGACTGGCATCAACAATACAACTAATACAGTCATTGAATACTGGAGTCAATCCGATGGCTCCTGGGGCAACAATATTTCATATTTGTTTGGTGGCCAAACCCATATATCAAATACCGCACACAACCCAGACGGTAGCTCTTCAATCAAAAATTACGTGGGCGGCGTTCTTAGTAGTGATTCGTGGACCGATGCCAGTGGAAACTCCGGTACCGACACCTACAGCGCCGGCATCCTTGCCAGTGACTTCTGGAAGGATGCCAACGGCTCCTCAGGCTCCGACACTTACAACAGCACCGGGGTATTGACTTGGTCGCACTGGACCAACGCCAGCGGTAGTGGAGGCAGCAATTTTTATAGCAGCGCCGGCACGCTGACCGAGACGACCTGGACCAACGCTGACGGCAGTTTCGGCAGCACCACCTACAACGCCGATGGCAGCTACGCGACCTCTGCGACCACCGCCACGGGCAACACCTCCACCGACAACTACACCGCCGCC